>JAJYRW010000142.1 GCA_021793895.1 Actinomycetes bacterium | reverse complement strand
ACCGTCTTTTAAGGTTTTGTATTCATCGCGGATCGCCGTGGATAACGGATCTTCGGCGAAGAGCTCGACCTGACTGTCTTCATCATCGGCCTTTTTCCCGCTCAGCACATCGGTAAAGGCATCCCCAACTTCGCCCGGTGTCAACGCGAAGCCTTCCGCGTCATTTTCCAATGGCTGCGCGCCTTCCGTGGGCAAGGGCATGGCCGGCATCGACACACCTGGCAGCAATTGGGACCACATGGTCAGCGCAAAATTATCGCGCGGTGTTTCCTGCTGGAGGACCATCACCCGCGGTATCTGACTTTCGGCCGGAGGTTCGGTAATAACGACGATATCGCGCGGCCAGTCATTGCTTGCCGGAACGATCACCATCGAATTTTCACGTGGAAGCAGCGTAATGGGCCGGGCTGGGTCTGCTGCCTCGATCAAATACTCAGCCGTCCGGATTTCACGGGCCGTGCCGGTGACGCGCGACCCCAAGTCGGCTGGGTTCATACTCGCATCTCCGGTGGTCAGGTCCACCTCCACCTCGTCGAGCACGGTATCGAGCTGCTCCTGCGTTAACACCGGCTCCGGAGCCGCTGCGGCTCTCTCCGGTTCCGGCTGGGGCAAGTCACCGGAGCAGGCGGCAAAAAGTAGTGTCGCAGCCAGGCCCAGGGCCGCGGGCACAAATCGTCGCGAACGGCGCGAAGAGGAATTCAAACTAGGCATCCCGGTCCTCCTCATCATCTACCGCCTGGGGCAGCCACCCCGTGGTGCGGGCGTCAGTCTGGCTTTCGGGCCCCACGCCCCAAGTCTTACGCCAGTGTTCCGAACGGCGAACTCTTGAAGTGTCATTGCTGGAGCCTGCTGCTTCGCCGCCTGCGGATCCCACCGGTGGCTGCGATCCACGCTGTTCGGGCGCATCCGAACTGCTCGCGCGTGAGGGCTCGGCCGCGCCGGGACTGCCCACGTGCGAGGACTCGGCGGTGCCGGGACTACCCGCGCGTGAGGGCTCAGCCGCGCCGGGCGATTCGTTGCCACTGCGGGGCTGGGAAGCCCGCGGCGGTTCCTTAGCGCGCCGTGCTTCTTCTTGCCGCTGGCGTTCGAGTTCGCGAATCTGACGACGCGTCATCGTGCCCGGCGCAAAACGGATTGGCTCAGGCGCACTGGCCGCAGGTGCCACCGGTTGCGGCTGGGCGGGTGCCTGTTGGAGTGCAGGTACTTGCTGGTCTGAAATTGCTGGCGCATCTTCAGCAGCGACAACAGATTCTGCGACCGCTTGCGCGTCGCCTGCGTCTTCGACCGGCGCAGTGAGATCAGCGTCCGCCTCAGAATCCGGATGCGTTGTCGATCCGGTGGCCACCTGTTCTTCGCCAACTTCTTCGCCAGCCGGCTGCGGATGGGCTGCTCCGGCTTTTTCCCGAACCGAGGTCGCAAACCGGCCGCGCGCGTCCCGATCAAGAGCCTGCGGGAAAACTAGCAGCGCAGCGCCAGCCAGAATTAGCAGTGCCCCGCCCATAATCAGCGGCATAGCAAGCGGCGTTTCAGTACTTTGGGGCCAGGTAAAGGAGACTTGCGAGATCTTCCGGTCCGCGCTGGAAGCAATCACTGCCGACCAGCGACCGGGCTCTTTTTGCCATACCAATTGTGCATCGGTTAAACCGGAAGCACTTTGCCACCACAAATCGGAGTCTTCACTCGCCGCCGCTTCCAGCTCGCCATCAACCTCGGAGGTGCGCAACGTCGATTCGGTTTGTAAACCCGTTAGGCGCAGGGCGGCCGCATCACCGACCCATCCTTCGGCATCAATGTCTCGCGCGATGGAAATGATCACACCGGGGTCTTCGTCCGCCTCCTGGGACGCATCCGCGCCGTCCTCTTCGCTGCCTTCCGCTTCGTCCCCATCGGCCGGTTCGGTTTCCTCTTCCTCGCCCTCGGCTGGTTCCTCGTCTTCCTCGTCTTCAGCTTCGGGGTCGGCCGCGAGGTCATCGGCCGGAACAACTGTGGCTTCAATCGTGACGTTATCAGCCATTAAATTCAGCATGCCCGGATCAGATATGACCAGGCGAGTGTCTTCATCAGGCTGAACGGACGCCGTCCAAAATGGATCCGGCGCCCAAGCCGTACGCGTCAAAACACCGAAGATCGCCAAAACTGCGCCCAGGGTGATGACGACCCACGGCGCAAAACGGCGAAGAAAACCCAGGATTCCGTTCATTCAGTCACCCGTGTTCAACATCAGGCGACGCGTCCGTCGCTGCTGGAACATTCCCGCGGGTCAAAATCTGCTCCACACGTTCGACCTTAGAGTCCAACTGCCCCGCATGGCCGGGGCGAATGTCCGCCTTTATAACCAATTGCACCCGTGGCCCGAATCGGCCCACCGCCTCCGTGGCGCGCCGGATTACATCGAAGACCTCGTCCCACTCGCCCTCAATCGTGGTGAACATTGAGCCCACCTGGTGGGGCAAACCCGAGTCGCGCACAACGCGAATGGCCGCGGCCACCGGCTCAGATACCGATTCGCCCGCGGATGTGGGAGCTACTGAGAATGCAACGAGCATTCCCCTATCGTGCCAGGTCTGATCCCCTACCGCGCTATGTACCCCAAGCAAAAGGCAGATAGTCTAAGGACGGATTATTTCCCTAAAAATCTAGACACCAATCATTTACCGCACCATAGTGGGCGTCGGCCTAGTGGGCGGATGAGGAGGATACGTGTCTGACCAGCGTTCGACGTTCCCAGTCGCGATGCGCGGCTACGACCGGACGGCAGTTGACACCGAAGTGGCCTCGCTGAAGCACTCGCTTGAGCAGACCCGTCAACAATTAGACGAAGTTGACGGCAAGGCAATGCAATTGTCGGCCGAGTTGGCAGAGGCGCACCGGCAACTACGCGAGGCAGAAAGACCAACGTATTCCGGGCTTGGTTCGCGAATCGAACAGCTGATGCGCTCGGCAGAGCAGCAGTCTGGCGAGGTCGTTTCCCAGGCCAACGCCCGCGCCGCAGATGCCCTGGCGCGAGCTCGCCTGGCAGCAGGTCAACTGCGCGCCCGAGCCGAAAACGAAGTGGCAGAAATTTTAGCCAACGCCCAGCGGGAGGCCGAAGAAGTCCGCTCCACCGCCCAGGCAGAGGCGAACACGCACCTAACTACTTCGCAGCGCCGCGCCGAAGAGTTGGTCTCATCTGCTGAACGCGAGGCAGATCGGATTCAGTCGGCCGTTAACACCGAAGTGAGCGAGCGCCGCGCCAGCCTGGAGCGGGAACTAGCCACGATGCGGGCAACCGCCGAGCGCGAAACGACCGAGTTGCGGGTTACTACCGAGCGCGAAACCACCGAGCTGCGTGCCACAACTGAACGAGAAACGGCCGCCCAGCGCGAAGAGGCCGACACTTACGCGGCTGATTTACGCGCACTGGCAGACCGGGAAACCTCCGAGCTACGCGCTAAGACACAGCAAGAGACTTCTGAGCAGCGTTCAAACGCCGATTCCTATGCCGATACGGTCCGCACCACTGCTGATCGGGAAACGTCAGAATTGCGCCGCACCACCGACGAGGAGTTGGCTGCGCAGCGCGCCGAGGTGGGGGCTGAACTGGCCGAAAAACGCGCGGCAGCGGAAAAAGAAATTTCCGAACTGCGTGCCGCGGCCGAGGCGGAGAGCACTGCGCTGCGAACCGAGGCCGATAAGTATTCCGAATACGTGCGCTCCACTGCGGATCGGGAAACCAGCGCCGAACGGGCCCAGGCCAAAGAGGAAATTGCCGAACTTAAGGCCGCGGCGGAGCAGTATGCGAATAATCTGCGCTCCGAAGCGGACAGCTACGCGGCCGAGCTTCGCTCGACCGCCGAGCGGGAAACAAGTGAACTGCGCGAGAAGGTCGAACGCGAAACCGCGCACCTGACTGATCTCACCGAGCGGGAGACGGCGCAGCAGCGCGCAGCGGCCGAGCGCGAAACGACAGAATTGCGCGAGCGTGTCGAACGGGAAACGAATGAGTTGTTGGAAAACTCCCGGCTCGCCGCTGATGAATTGCGCACCACCTCCGAACGAGATGCCAGTGAAATCTTGAAGGCCGCCAAGGAAGAAGCGCGGCAGATGACTGACGCGGCCGAAAAAGCGCAGGCTGATACCGAAATCGAGTTGGCGGCTCGACGCGAAGAATCAGAGCGCGCCGATGCGGAACGGCACGAAAAAGCCCGCGCCGAAACTGAGCGCATGGTCGCTGAGGCCGAGGCGCACGCCGCCGAGGCTGAAGAGCGGCTGGCCCGCGCGCTGGAGAAGGCGGAGACGATCCAGCGCGAAGCGGATCAGCAGGCCGCAGACATCCTGTCGAATGCTCGCGAAAACGCCGACCGCATCGTGGGAGAGGCGCGGGAACACGCCGATGCCACGCTGTCGGAGGCCATGAGCGAGGCGGAGCGCGAGCGCACGACGGCCCAGCGCCAGGTCAACGATCTAAACCGGCAGCGCGAAGCCATCACTGGCTACCTCGACGAATTGCGCTCCCTGCTGGGCCAAGACCCGGCGCCGAATGAGCAGATGCTGGCCCGCGTGGCAGAAGTTGAGGAGGGACTCAACGCCGCGACAGATGAGATGGACGTTCTGCAAGCCGAGGTGGACGCACCCGAGCCGGCAGTCGAACTGGACGCGCCCGAGGCGGCAGTCGAGGTGGACGCGCCCGAGGCGGCAGTCGAAAGCAGCGCGCCGTCGGCAGATGGAACACCGACAGAAGACAACACCGAGGACGGCGCGGGGGCTGCAGACGGCGCCCACGAAGGGCCCGCTGAACTACCCGCAGGCGAGGAGATGGGCGCGGATGCGGAGGCTAGCTCCAGCGCGGAAGCGCCCGCTGAAACCCAACTCATTGGTGGCGAGGAAGACCGAGCCGGCGAGTAAGTTCCAGCCGGGGCGTAAGACCGAGCCGGCGAGTAAGCTCCAGCCGGGGCGGACCGACGCCTTACCGCGCGCGTTCGACCAGTTTGTCGAGCGCCTCAGCTACCGCTTGCGGGTCTTCCATCGCCGATAGGTGGCCCGCATTTGGAACTGTGACAGCCGC
>JAJYRW010000141.1 GCA_021793895.1 Actinomycetes bacterium | reverse complement strand
CGGAATGGATGACGCCAACGCCGATACCAACCCCGTGGGCCTTGCGCGCTTAATCTTCAGTGACTGGGTATTTACCTTTGAACTGGCCGGCGTGCTGTTGGTAATTGCCGCTGTGGGAGCACTCGTACTCACCCACCGCCAGCGCATTGGCGCGCCGCAAAAGCAAAAGGAACGCGCCGATCGCCGCGTACTGGCTGCGGCCTCGGGTCAGACGCACCTCACCCCGCTACCCGCACCGGGTGTTTATGCCCGCTCCAACGCGGTAGATACTCCCGCTTTGGATGCCTCCGGACGCCCCATCGAGACCTCTGTGTCCCGCGTATTGCGCATTCGCGGTCAAGAGCGTGGTATCGAGGATCTTGCATCGGCCACAGTTGACGTATATGAGTCAATAACTGGCGAAGAGATCGATGCATCCCGCGCGGCAGAAATCTCGGAAATCACCGGTGACCAACCGAACTCCGAAGAAACGACGGAGGGCGAGTAAGTGACTTTAACCCACTACCTCATACTGTCGGGAATTTTATTCTCGATTGGAGCGGCCACAGTTTTAGTGCGCCGAAACGCCATCATCGTTTTCATGGGCATCGAATTGATGCTCAATGCGACGAACCTCGCTTTTGTCACCTTCGCCCGGATGCACGGCGACCTGAATGGTCAAATCATGGCTTTTTTCGTCATGGTTGTAGCCGCTGCTGAAGTCGTGGTGGGTCTTGCGATCATTGTCGCAATATTCCGTACACGCCGTTCGGCCTCGGTCGACGATGTCAATTTGTTGAAGAACTGAGGAGAGCAACGACGTGACTGCGAATACTCTCTTCGCCGCCGCACCGGAATATGCCGCGGCGGACGGGACTTTCTCGCTGGCTTGGCTCCTAATTGCAATCCCCTTGATCAGCGCTGGGATTTTGCTGGTAGCCGGCCGCAAAGCCGATAAGTGGGGCCACGTGCTGGGCGTTCTCGCCTCGGGCGCCGCGTTTGTGATCGGCGCCATCATCACGATGGGCCTGCTGGGGCTACCCGCCGCGGAGCGGCTGGTCCAACAGCACCTGTTTACGTGGGTGCCGGCCGGATCATTTGAAGTATCCGCCGGGCTGCGCCTTGACCCGCTATCGCTGACATTTGTGTTACTCGTGACCTTCGTGGGCACGCTGATTCACATTTATTCCGTCGCCTACATGGCGCAGGACACAGACCGGCGCCGCTTTTTTGCGTACCTGAACCTGTTCGTGGCCGCGATGCTGATCCTGGTCTTGGCCGATAGCTACCTGGTGGTCTACCTCGGCTGGGAAGGCGTGGGTCTGGCCTCCTATCTGCTCATCGGATTCTGGAATCACAACCGCAATTACGCCGTTGCGGCCAAGAAGGCCTTCATCGTCAACCGCGTTGGAGACGTGGGCCTTGCGATCGCCATCATGCTGATGTTTGTCACCTTCGGTGCGGTCGACTTCGACTCGGTGCTCTCCGGCGCCGGCGATGCGGGCGCGGGACTGATGACCGCCACCGGTCTGATGCTCTTGCTGGCTGCGTGTGCCAAGTCTGCGCAGTTCCCGCTGCAGTCCTGGCTCGGGGACGCAATGGCTGGCCCCACCCCCGTTTCGGCGCTGATTCACGCCGCGACGATGGTTACGGCCGGTGTCTACCTCATCGTGCGCTCGGGCGCTGTATTTGAAGCTGCCCCCACCGCGCAGCTGCTGGTCATTATTGTTGGCGCGATCACCCTCATATTTGGGGCGATCATTGGCTGTGCCAAGGACGATCTAAAGAAGGCGCTGGCAGCCTCGACCATGTCGCAGATTGGCTACATGATTTTGGCAGCTGGCCTTGGGCCAATTGGCTACGCGTTTGCGATCTTCCACCTGGTCACCCACGGCTTCTTTAAAGCGGGAATGTTCTTGGGGGCCGGTTCAGTCATGCACGGCATGAATGACGAGGTGGACATGCGCCGCTTCGGTAATCTGCGCACCGCGATGAAGGTCACCTGGGTCACGTTTGGTCTGGGGTGGCTGGCAATCATCGGAGTTCCGCCCTTCTCCGGCTTCTGGAGTAAAGACGCGATCATTGAGGCCGCATTCGTTGGGGACGGCGCCCAGCCCTGGATCGTAGGGACGGTCACCCTAATTGGTGTGGCACTCACATCGTTCTACATGTCGCGGATGTTCTTCATGACCTTCAGCGGCGAACCGCGCTGGGCCGAGGAGCAAAACCCGAAGGAATCGCCCTCGCTCATGACTGTTCCGATGATCATCTTGGCCGTGGGCTCGGTTGCCCTGGGTGGCCTACTGATGATTAATGGGGCGTTTACCACCTGGCTTGAACCGATCACCGGCGCAGTCGAGGCCGGCGACCCGGTAATTCCAGTTGCGGTCATCATGGCCAGCTCCCTAGTGCTGGTAATCATTGGTGCCTGGCTGGCCTGGCGCCAGTACGGTGCGGCTCCGGTACCGGTGACCGCTCCGGCCGGTTCGGTTCTGACGCGCGCTGCCCGCCAGGACCTGTACCAGGACCAGGTCAACGAAGCGCTCTTGATGCATCCGGGTCAGTACCTGACTCGGGCGCTGGTTTACGCCGACAGTTCGCTCGTCGATGGCGCGGCCACCGGCCTTGGCCGGCTGGTTGCTTCCAGCGGTGAAGCACTGCGCCGACTCCAGACTGGTTTTGTCCGTTCCTACGCAGCCACCATGTTCGCCGGCGTCGTCATAATCGTCGCTGTCGTACTGGCAGTGCGCGTCTGAGGCACCCGAGGAAGAGGGATTACATAAATGTTGGAAAACCTTCCCTGGCTCTCCATCCTCGTGGTGGTGCCGGTAATTGGGGCGCTCCTAGTTTGGGCGCTCCCGAAGGAAAACAAGGGCGCTGCCAAGCCCATCGCGCTCGTTACGTCACTGCTGACCTTCGCGCTGTCGATCGTGATGCTCTTTACGGCATTCGACACCTCGCGCGGAGCGGAAGTACAACTCACAGAGCAGTACTCGTGGATTCCCCAGTTTGGCGTCAGCTGGGCCCTGGGCGTCTCCGGCGTGGGTCTGGTCATGATTTTGCTAGGAACTTTCCTGGTACCGATCGTGCTCCTGGCCGGTTGGAAAGAGATCGCAGACCCCAATCGCATGGCGCTGTACGTGGCGCTGATTTTAATCACCGAGGCATTCATCATCGGAGTCTTTGCGGCCCGAGATGTGTTCCTGTTCTACATCCTGTTTGAAGCGATGTTGATCCCGATTTACTTCCTAATTGGAAGTTTCGGTGGTCTGCAGCGCCGCTACGCCGCAGTGAAGTTCCTGCTCTTCGGGCTGGCCGGCGGCCTGATCATGCTGGCGGCGGTCATTGGCCTGTACGTGGCCGGGCCGGGCGGAGCAGACGGATTCATGATCGACAACCTGGTCGGTCTCCAACTGGAACCACAACTGGAACGCTTACTGTTCCTGGGCTTCTTCATCGCTTTTGCAATCAAGGCACCGATGTGGCCGGTACACACCTGGCTGCCAGATGCGGCCCAGCAGGGCAATGCGGGCACCTCCACGCTGCTGGTTGGTGTGCTCGATAAGGTCGGCACCTTTGGAATGCTGACCCTGTGTCTGCCGCTATTTCCCAACGCCACCAAGTGGGCGGCCCCGGTAATCATCGTGCTGGCAGTAATTTCGATTCTGTACGGCGCGCTACTGGCGCTGGGCCAAAACGACGTCATGCGCCTCATCGCCTATACGTCGGTGTCCCACTTCGGGTTCATTGTGCTGGGCATCTTCGTGTTCACCGATGTCGCCCAGACCGGTGCGACGTTCTACATGCTCAGCCACGGCTTCGCCACCGCTGCCCTGTTCTTGATCGCCGGCATGCTGATCCGGCGCGGCCAGACCCAGCAGATGGATGAGTACGGCGGCATGCAAAAAGTGGTGCCTCTCATGGCCGGAACCTTCCTGGTTGCGGGTATGGCGACACTGTCACTGCCCGGCACCTCCAGTTTCATTTCGGAGTTCCTGGTTTTGGTGGGCACCTTCACCGTCAACAAGCCGGCCGGAATTTTAGGAGCGGTGGCCATTGTGCTCGCCGCGCTCTACGTGTTGCTGATGTACCAGCGCGTCTTCACGGGCCCAGTGAAGCCCGAGCTGGCTGAAACGAAGGATTTAAACGGCTTCGAAAAATGGGCCGTGGGTCCGCTCGTTGCCGCAATCCTGGTCTTTGGTCTGTATCCGAAGCCGGTGATCGACGTGTTGCAACCGGCAAGTGAGGAATCCGTGGCCCAATTCGATGCGGACACGGGTGACAGTGCCGAATCATCAGCATTAAGTACTACGGATGAGGGGAGCGGCAAGTGACCGTCTTGGCTGCACCGGTGTTTAATCCACCGCAGATTGACTGGGCTGCACTGTCGCCCGTACTCATCGTTCTAGGCGCGGCGCTGCTGGGCATTTTGCTCGATGCTTTCCTGCCCCAGCGGGCCCGACGCGCCACCCAGCTGACGCTGTCGATCGTGGCGCTGGCCGCCGCGCTCCTCGCCTCGGCGTGGCAGTGGGGCGAAATCGACGGCGGTGTCAGACCCACCGGCCAGACCCTGGCTATTGATCGCCCCGCACTTTTACTGGGTGGGCTGATTCTCATAGCCGCCCTTTTAGCGGTGCTGGTTTTAGCTGACCGCACTGAAGTGCGGGAAGATTCCTATGCCGCGCAGGTCTCTGCGGTGCCGGGCTCCGCCTATGAGGAGCAGGTCCGCCGGGCCGGCATGGCACAAACCGAAGTCTTCCCACTGCTGTTATTTGCGGTGGGCGGTATGCAGGTTTTTGTCGCGGCCTCCGACCTGCTGACCATGTTTGTGGCACTTGAGGTTTTATCGCTGCCGCTGTACTTGCTCACTGCCTCAGCGCGCCGTCGGCGCTTGCTCTCGCAGGAAGCGGCGATGAAGTACTTCCTGCTGGGCGCTTTTGCCTCGGCCTTCTTCCTATTTGGTACCGCGTTGCTGTACGGCTTCGCCGGATCCGTGCATTTGGGAACCATCGCCGAGGCCGTCTCGGCGATGATCGGGATGGACGCGCTCCTGCTTATTGGCGGGGCGCTGGTCCTT
>JAJYRW010000140.1 GCA_021793895.1 Actinomycetes bacterium | reverse complement strand
CTCTCGCGCTCCGGCGGGCGGACCGAAGTCGTGACGCTGGTTTTAACGGGCGTGGCCGTAAACGCGGTGGCCAGCGCGCTCCTGGCCCTGCTCACGTTTATGGCTTCCACCGCCGCCCGCGAGCAAATCGTATTTTGGCAGCTGGGCTCGCTCAACGGCGCGACATGGCAGCAAGTGGCTATCGTGGCGCCGCTGGCGCTGGCTGGCATTGGCGCATCAGTCGTCATTGCGCGAAAGATTGATTTACTTTCCCTGGGGGAACGTGCCGCGCGCCACCTGGGCGTCAACGTTGAGCAGCTGCGGATTATTGCCGTAGTGCTCGTTGCCGTAATGACGGCCTCCGGCGTGGCCTTCACCGGAATCATCGCTTTCGTTGGCCTCGTGGTCCCACACCTGGTGCGCATGATTGCTGGCCCGGGGCATCGCATCTTGTTACCCGCCTCCGCGGTCGGCGGGGCGCTCGTGTTGGTACTAGCCGACCTGGTGGCCCGGACGCTGGTGGAAAATGCGGATCTGCCGCTGGGCATGCTCACATCGCTGGTGGGCGGGCCCTTCTTCTTCTACCTGCTGCGCCGCACCCGCGCTCGCCAGGGGGGCTGGGCATGAGCGAGGCGACTTTCACCACGGTCGATCTGGGCTTAGAACGCGGGGGGCGGACCGTACTTAGCGGTGTTGATCTAGAACTTATCCCCGGCGAAGTCGTTGCGGTTGTCGGCCCAAACGGGGCCGGGAAATCAAGTCTGCTCGGCGCTTTGGCTGGTGATTTGCGCCCCGCCACGGGCCAGGTACTCCTGAATGGGACGGATTTAAATTCCTGGGCGGCTGGTGACGTGGCGCGCGAACGCGCAGTTCTTTTACAGCAAGTAACGCTTAGTTTCCCGTTTCGGATTGAAGAAGTAGTTGCCATGGGCCGGGCGCCCTGGTCTGGGCTCCCGCAACAGCTTGAAGACGACGACGCCATCTCTAAAGCAATTTCCGCTACCGAGGTTGCCCACCTGGTTGGGCGCCGTTTTTCGCAACTCTCCGGTGGAGAGCGCGCCCGCGTTGCGCTCGCCCGCGTATTGGCTCAGCGCACAAAAACGCTCCTACTCGATGAGCCGACTGCGGCGCTGGACTTACGCCACCAAGAACTGGTGTTGCGTACCGCGCGTAACCACGCCACGATTACGGGCGGATCCGTGCTGGTGGTTTTGCACGATATTGGGCTAGCCGCGGCGTATGCCGACCGCGTCATGGTGCTGGAGGCCGGGAAAGTCGCCGCGTTCGGGCCGCCGCAAACGGTGCTCACATCAGAACTGCTATCGCGCGTTTACCAGTATGAGGTCGAAGTGTTTCCCCATCCAATTAGCGGCCAGTTAGTAATCTTACCAATCCGCCACTGATCTCGGTTCGTGGCGCAATCAGCGTCCGCCGCAAGCCCAATCCGCATTTTGCAACCCCAAGTTCGCAGTTAGCGACCTTCGAAGACCCCCGCGCGAAGCCCCGCGCTAAGACGCCTGGGCGAAGCCCTCTGCGAGAAGACGCCGCGCTTCCGTTTGGCGGGGTTCTGACGGAACCCCCAAGTTTAATAACGAAAGTCGCCAATAATTTGTCACACTGGCAACAGCAGTCACAGCCGCCCCAAATTTGCGAGGGGTTCCGTCAGAACCCCGCCAAACTCGCTCATACAACACCCTGGGTGGGCCCTCGCCATACCTACCCTGGGTGGGCCCTCGGCATACCTACCTTGGGTGGGCCCTCGACAGACCCGAAGCGCAGCAAACTAAGCAGGTCCGGTTCTACCCGTGCAGCGGCAAGCGCAGTTCGGTAGCAGCGCCATCCACAATCTTGATCGGCACACCCCAGTCCTGCTGGTTCATGTGACACGCGGGAAATTCCACCGCCGGATCAGCATCACAGGACGCGGCGTGGGCGGTTACGTGTAAGACACCCTCGGTAATACCCGACTCGGCACCCGCAACTACGAGCTCGCGCTGCAGCTCCTCCCCATCGCCCGCCCCGGAAACCAAAAGCTCCGGCGGTGTTGCCGATACGCGCAACAGGGTGGACGGGCCAAAGCGATCGTCCAATTTTTGCCCCGTGGCCGGCGTAAACGGCACATCGAGGCGCAGCGCCCCCGGCGCAATATCGGTGGGCGGGCGCTGGGTGCGATGCGCCCCACCGTCGACCTCACGGGCCTCATCCGGAATTTGAATACGCACTACCCGGTGGGCGGCTGACTCCACCACCAGTAACTGCGCGAGCCCATCCCCCACACCGGGAACGACCACCAGGTCACTTGGTTCCGCCAGTCCCTCGGCGAGCGTCGTAACTCGATTCTCATCCGGATCATAGCGCCGCACCGCCCCGTTATAGGTGTCGGCGATCGCGATCGAACCATCGGGCAAAACGCTTACCCCCAGCGGGTGCTGCAAGCGCGCCTGCGGGGCATCACCATCGCGGAAGCCAAAATCAAAGAGTCCTTCACCAACGGCAGTTTTCACCGTGCCGCCCGATTCCAAGTTTGCATCAAACTCCACCACGCGCAGCGCCGACGTCTCCGAATCGGCAAGCCAAATGCGCCCCTGGTGGTCAGCAACCAGGCCGGATGGTTGGGCGAACCAGGCCGAAGCAAGCGGGCCATCAACTAGGCCCTCATCCATCGTTCCGGCCAGCGGCGCAACGGCGCGCGTTCGCGGATCGAAGCTCCAAAGTTGATGCACGCCCGCCATCGCGATCACAATTTGTTCCGTGACCGGTGACCACACGACGTCCCACGGGGAAGAAAGTTTCTCCCCCAGTTCGTCATTCATCATGAGCTGTTCGCCCGTGCCCGCGATCGTGATCACCGAACCATTAGCCAACTTTATGCCGCGCAGCGCATGATTGACCGTATCGGCAACGACGACGTCATAACCGACTTCGGCCGCTAATTCTTCCGGAAGCAGCGCCATTCCCCCCGGTTCGCTAAACCGCGCGAGGGAAGGGACGCCGTCCTTAATTCCCCGCTCCTGGGAACCGATGCGCCGGATAAGCGTTTCGCCGTCGGGCTCGAGCTCGACCAGCGAGTGGCGCGATGAGTCGGAAACGAGCAGGTTGCCAGTCGGAAGGGGGATGGCTTTGCCGGGGAAGCGCAAAATTGTGGACGGCGGCTCTGGCGGCACGAACGGACCGTCACCGCGGTGCAGCGTGCCTTTTGCGTCGTGTTCCGCGACGAGTTCGGAGAGCAAAATGCGCAGGTTTTGGGCGTGCCCTTCGCCGGCCATGTGCGTGACGATGTAGCCCTCGGGGTCGATCACTACGAGGGTGGGCCAGGCGCGGGCGGTGTAGGCCTGCCAAGTGTGAAGTTCCGGGTCGTCGAGGACGGGATGATTCACCTCGTAGCGCTCGACCGCCGCCGCGAGCGCGTCCGGATCCGCCTCGTGCACGAACTTGGGCGAGTGCACGCCAATGACCACGAGTGAGTCGGCGAATTCCTGCTCGATGGGGCGGAGTTCTTCTAGGACGTGGAGGCAGTTGATGCAGCAGAAAGTCCAAAAGTCGAGGACTATGATTTTGCCGCGCAGGCTGGCCAAACTCAGTTCTTTACCGCCGGTGTTGAGCCAGCCGCGGCCCGTTAGTTCGCTCGCGCGCACGCGCGGGAGGCGCGGGGCTGCCAAATTTTGATCACTCACGCCCTCTAGTCAACACTGTGGTCCGTACTAATTCCACTGGGTGGCTAGTTTTTCAGTAGGTGAGCGTAATTCCGCTGGGTGGAGCTTTTGGCGCGCCTAGCAAGCATTTAGCTCCGGCCAAATTTGTTTTGGGCTAGGCCACCGGCGGTGGATTGCGATCGTCGTAGCGTTCGACCACTTCGCGGTGCGTGGTGTTGGAACGCTGGGCGTTAAGGATAAGCCCGATGATCAGGCCCAGAACTCCAACGCCCACACAAATCCAGCCGATCATCGCCAGATCGACAACGTCGGTGGCATTCGGGAGTGCGAGCGCCAATATGAGTCCGGCTGCGATGAGGAAAATACCGATTCCAATACCCATGGTGCGGTTCCTTCCGTTGATGACCACGACACGTGTTGGTCAGCGTCTCACCATTTGGGCAGGCGCGCGCGTTGAGTCAGTCTCCGCTGCTGCGGGCGCGCTACAGCACCCGGCCACTATCGCTCCAGTGCTGCGGCGCCCGGCCGCGCTCACTCCGGTCCTATTGCACCCGGCCGTGCTCACTTTGGTCACGCTCTTTGTGGCCGTTGCCCCTTCGGCCCGGTCCTGCATCGCGTTCCGCCAGCACCGCATCTTTTTGCGCCTCCGCGGCGAGCATCGCGTTATATGCCTTCAGTTCGGCATCGCCGTCTCGCGCAGCTGCGCGGTCATAGCGTCGAGCGGCCCGCTCTTCGGATTTCGCCCAGGACATCACGGTAAGGATGGCCAAAAATAGCGTGGGAATTTCACCAATAGCCCAGGTTACGGAGCCGCCCACTGCTTGATCTTCAAGCGCAGTTCCACCCCATGGTCGTCCCATGAGCCCAAACCAGTCGGCGACGAAAAGCTCATTACTGGAGATGATTGTCACTCCGAAAAATGCGTGGAAAGCCATCGTTGCGATGAGTAACAAAATTCGCATTGGATAAGCCGGCCGTTTTGGCCCCGGGTCAACGCCCACCAGCACGGAGGCGAATAGGTACCCCGCAAGCAGGAAGTGCACCATCATCAGCACGTGGCCCACGTGTGTTCGCAGAGCCAGATCGAACCACGGCGTGTAATAAAACAGGATCATTGATCCGGCAAAGTTCAGCGCCGCGACTATCGGGTGGGCCATAAAGTGCCCGAAGCGCGAATTAACTACCAGCAGCACCCATTCGCGAACGCCGCGTGTCCCGTCGTGGCGCGCCGTAGACGTGCGCAGCAGCAGGGTGATCGGTGCGCTAAGCACAAAGAAAATCGGCACGAACATGACCAAGAACATGTGTTGGACCATGTGCATGCTGAACATGACGCGCCCATAGGCCGCCGGACCGCCCGAAGACACCCATAGCAGCAAAATGCAGCCAACGGTCCAACTGATCATGCGCAGCACGGGCCACTTG
>JAJYRW010000139.1 GCA_021793895.1 Actinomycetes bacterium | reverse complement strand
GCCGATCCGCCACCATGCGAACCGCCCGATCCTTAAACGACTTCGGATATCTCTTAGGCATAGTTCCAATCCTCTCAAAAAACACCGGAACTAAACCCAGTGCGCTTCACTCGCGGGCTACACGCCTACCCAAAAACACGCCCAAAAACCCCTGCCGCGCAAAAAGAAACACCACCGCGGCAAGTCGTTAAACGAAATCGCGTTCCAGAAGCTAAAACTCCCCCAAAAACAGCGAAAACCGCTCTACTCCACCCGAATTTCGAGGATATGTAACCTCACACCCCAAAGTTATGCAACCACCCCTTTGTACCCCGGATGGGACTCGAACCCATACTGGATCGATTTTAAGTCGACTGCCTCTGCCTATTGGGCTACCGGGGCATGGCGCAAAAGTATCGTATTGCGCCGGGTTACATCGTAGCGATTGGCCCGGCGATTATCTCTTTTGCCCTAGGTAGCGCGAACGGTTTGCGGCTATCTTAGCGGCATGACGAAGACGCAAACGGTCGACGAATTCCTCCAAGGCCACAGCGGGCCCGCCCGCGACCTGCTCGAGCAACTACGCGCACTGCGCCAATTCGCCGGCCCCAACGCTACCGAAGCCATCAAGTGGGGCCATCCCGCCGTCCTGCATGCGCAAGGGGTCATTCTCTTCGTCTACAGCGCGCATAGACATCACGCAAATATTGTTTTCACCCCCAGCACCCGCGCGGCTTTCGCCGATGCGCTGACCGATTTCAAGACCGGCAAGGGCAGCATTTCCCTGCCCTATGGCGCAGAAATCCCGACCGCACTTTTGCGTGAAATGGTGCAATACCGCGTCACTGAATTTGAGGACCACGGCGTTAAGTGGATGTAGCGACCGCTAATTAGTATCGATAATTTCTTTGGCGCGATTTAGGACGGCGTCCAGCATCTCAACCGTCAACGCGCCGGTTTGGGTGTTGCGCTGGCTCACGTGATAACACCCCAGCAAAATCACCGGCTCGCCATCGCGCGTGTGCAACAGCGCCTCTGCGCCGTGGCCGAACTTCGGCTGGGGGCGTGGCACCTGCCATCCCAGCGCCCGCGCCGCACGCAAAACCGCGCTCCACGCAAACGATCCGAGCGGGAAAATCACCCGCAAACTTGGCGTCACAAGGTCCAGTTCCCGGTGCAGCCAGTGGCTGCAAGTATCACGCTCTTGAGGGCTGGGTTTGTTTTGAGGCGGGGCGCAGCGCACGGCGGGAATCATGCGCACCTCGCTAAGTTCCAGCCCGTCGGCCGCATCAACACTGGTGGCCTGATTGGCAAACCCCACCCGGTGCAGCCCGGCAATAATCCAGTCCCCGGACGGGTCCCCGGTAAATTGCCGGCCGGTGCGGTTTCCGCCGTGGGCCGCGGGCGCGAGCCCAATAATCGCAATCGACGGATTATCAACACCAAAACTGGCAATTGGCCGGCCCCAATAGGGCTGCTCCGCAAACGCT
This sequence comes from Actinomycetes bacterium, assembly GCA_021793895.1. The sequence goes on along the minus strand of JAJYRW010000139.1, from coordinate 3,605 downwards.
CTTCTGCGAGTTTCGGCCACTTCTTCGCGCCACTCCACCAATCGCGGGCACGCGCGGCACACCGTCGTCGGCGCAACCAGACCCCGCGCATCGGCGGCATTCGCCGCCAGTTCGGCCACGGCGGCGGCGCTGGTGGCCACCGGGGTCTGCGGCGTTGCGACATCCCCGGGCCACCCGGTTCCCGGTGGAACCGGTGAGAGGAAAAGCTCGCCCGTGCGCGGGTGGGGTTTCATCTTTCTGACACCGCAGTTTCGGGGACCATACTCAAGGCCAGCCCGTCGAGAATGTCATGCTCCGAAGTCACCACCGGGCCCAATTCACGGTCCCGCTTGGCCATCGCTGCCGCGACCCGCGCCACAATCCGTGCCCACACCAGCGCTCCCCCACCCATTACATCCACCCGCCCCGGGTGCATATACGGCAGCTCCGCTCGCTCTTCTCGGGTCATCCACAACAGCTCATCGGCGGCCTTTTCCACCTGCTCGGGCGCTAATTCCGCGCCGTGGATCTTTTCGCGGTCATACTTGGATAAACCCAACGCGTGGGCGGTCAGCGTGGTGACGGTGCCGGCTAAACCGACCAGCGTGCCCACCTGACCAAAATCGATGACTTTGGCTGCCTCGTCTAGTGCCGCCTCCACGTCCGCCCCGGCCGCGTCAATGGCCCGCTGTCGCGCTTGGCTGCCCGGGTGCGAGGCGCCGTCCTCAATTGCCGCTAAATGGCGCTCCGTCATGCGCACGCACCCCACGTTGACGGAGATTGAGCGCTCGGGTGCGCGGGTGCCGAATACGAACTCGGTCGAGCCGCCGCCCAAGTCCACAACCAGATATGGGCTGGGATGATTTTGGACGGCGCCCGTAGCCCCGGCGAAGGAAAGTTCCGCTTCCTGGGCTCCAGTGAGCACTTCGGGTTCGACTCCGAGGCGGTCTTTAATCCCGGCCACGAAATCCTCTCGATTCGAGGCGTCACGGGTGGCGGAGGTGGCCGCGAAACGGATGCGTTCGACGCCGTTTTCTTCGCAGATTTTGGCGTAGGTTTCCGCAACTTTGAACGTGCGCTCAAGTGCTTCGGCGCTGAGTTGTCCGGTTTTGTCCACGCCCTGCCCCAGGCGCACGATCTCCATGCGGCGCGTGACCTCGTTAGCGGTTTGAGCGCCGGGCTCAACGTCGGCAACCAGGAGGCGGATGGAGTTTGTTCCGCAATCAATTGCTGCTACGCGCATCGGCACTCCTCTATCGACCAGTGGGGGCGCAGGAGTTCTACGGCCCGGTCGCCAAGCGGGTTGATGCCCGGGCCGACTGCGAGCGCGTGCGCCACTAAAACGTGCAGGCATTTCACGCGCGTGGGCATGCCGCCAGCTGATATCCCTGCGATTTCGGGCACTTCGCCCAGCACGGCCCGGTCGGCCAGATATGCCTCGTGCGCGCGCTGATACTGCGCTGCGAGTTCCGCGTTGTGCTGGAGTTCTTCGGACCACTGGCGCATGATTCCGGTGGTTTCCAGCGTCGATACCGCGCTGGTGGCGCCGGGGTGGGTGAGGTAGTAGGTGGTGGGGAACGGCGTGCCATCGGGCAGGCGCGGGGCGGTGCGCACCACTGCCGGATTGCCACAGGTACAGCGCGCGGCGATGGCAACGGTTCCGCGCGGGGGCCGGCCCAGTTGGGTGGCGACTATTTCGAGATCGGCTGCGGCTACTGGCTCGGTGGGCAGGGGCGCCGGTTCATAAACCTGGTTCATCAAAACTAGTTTCTCCCGCTCTCAATTTTCCGCCACCGCAACTGCACGCGCTGCACTTTTGCGCGCCTTAGTTTTCGCCCGCGACGCGGATCGAATCCTGAATGGAGCTGTACCACGGCTGATCGGTTGACACATCCACTAAATCTTCCAACGCGGGTAGGCCGGAGTCGACCTCGCCCTCTCCCAGTGCCGGCTCCTCCGGCTCCACAAAGCCGGGATCAATGACCTTGTAGGCGGTCTCCCCCGGCATCACAAAGGCCAGGCGCTCACGTGCTTGGGCGGCGACATAGGCGGGGTCTTCCCACCGCGATAATTCCGCGCGCAGGTCCGCCTCACGCTGCTCGGCGGCCTCGACTTCCTGTTCCAGTTCCGCAATTTCCGCTCGCTGCGTGAGGTAAGCGCGCACCGTGGGGAACAGTGTGACCAGTGCAAAGATGGCGATCACGAACAGCATCGCAAAGCGAATCGTGAACAGGCGCGGGGGCCGGTGTTGTTGTCCGCGCTCCACTGCGGGGTTGGTTTTGGATGCGCCGCGTGTTCTTGACCGTCCGCCGAATTTACTTGGGCCATTGCCCGGTGCGCTGCCAGCGCGGGATGCCTTGCCACCGCGGCTGGATCCGCCCGATCGCCCCGCGGCACCCGCGCGACCGGTGCTACCAGCCCGGCCGGTGTTGCCAGCCCGGCCGGTGTTGGCGCCGCGACCGGTGTTGCCGCCGCGACTGCCGCGCGGATTGCGCGGTGCGGGCGGGCGTCTGCTGACCACTAATACTCCTGATCGATGCGGAAAGTTTAAGAATAACTCTGGGGCAATTATCGGCCATCTGCGCGCGGTGGGCTGTTGCGACGCGCGGCGGACTGCTGTGCGGCGCGGCCACTGGTCCGATTTCCTGTAGTGCCGTGGGAGCACAGCCCGGTCGCGATCGACCGTAATGCCGCAGCAGCGGCACCCGGGTGGCACTGCCCTGGTAGTGCAGGCAGCCGCGATCCTGAGCTGCTTTCCCCGGCGCTAAATCGCGCGAGTTCGTGGGCAATTTTAGATCGAGCGTCGCTTATTTTGCCCGATATAGCGTAGAATAGGACCGTTGAGCGCGAGAAACGCCGATGCTTTCAGCGTTGGCATGGATTCGATCAAGCACCGCTCAACTGCCTCACTTTTACTGCAACCGTCGCCCCGGGCATTTCGGCCCGGCAGCCGGTTCGCGCCATTTCGGTGACCACTGGGCAGGTTCGCCCTACCCAGTTACGGAAAGGAAGTCGTTATGGTCAAAAACATTTTCGTTCTTGGACTCGATTCGCTCAACAAAGAAGCGTTGGAGCGGCTCCCCGGAGCAAAAAAATACAAATTCCACCAACTACTTACCCGAGAAGAACTCGTAGCTGATCCGATTTCAATCCCGCGGCTAATTGCCAAGGCCGATCTGGTCTTGCAAGCCTTCAAGGGCAAAATCGATGCCATCGTGGGCTACTGGGATTTTCCCGGATCAATGCTCGTGCCGCTGCTGTGCGAGCGCTATGGCTTGCGCTCGACTTCGCTGCGCTCCGTCGTGGTTTGTGAGCACAAGTACTGGAGCCGGCTGAAGCAAAGCACTCACATTGAAGAAGTTCCCCAGTTTGGCCTGCTGGATCTGGATTCGCCGGTGGCGCAGCTGCCCGATGGCGTGGACTTCCCAGTGTGGATTAAGCCGGTGAAATCTTCGTCGTCACAGGGCGCTTATTACGTGCCCGATGCCGAAGCGCTGACCCGGGCCCGCGAAGACATGCGGGCCGAAGTGGAACGGGTTGGCTCGCCCTTTGAAGACTTCTTGACGCTGCTAGATCTCCCGGAAGAAGTCTCGGCCGCCGGTGGGCGCGCCGCAATTGTGGAAGAA
>JAJYRW010000138.1 GCA_021793895.1 Actinomycetes bacterium | reverse complement strand
CGCGCCGTGGTTATGTCCAACGGCAACGCGGTAACGCTGGCCTCCGCCGGAGCGGCGGCTGCCGCCACCGGAGCGTTCGAAGCGATCGCCGCGGTCGGACTTGCGGGAGCCGCGTGATTCTTCCACGAAGCTGTGCTGGTCGGGGACGGTCTCATCGCGGCGGTCGAGCAGTTTCGGCCCGGTATCGCCCACGTTGAGCGCGGTGATGGTAGCGAGGAGATCGATGGGATCCATCTCGCTTTCAGCCAAATGCGCCTCGATCAGGTCGCGGTAGAGCTCGAGGCGACCACGGGTGAGGCGTTCCGGCGTCTTTTCGAGCAGTTTCTTGGCGCGGTGCGCGGACACATCGGCCGGGGTAGGAATGGTGATTTCTTCGAGCTGCTGGCGGGTAACGCGCTCAATATTGCGCAGTTTGCCGCGCTCATGCGGAGTCACGAAGGTGAGTGCTTCACCGGTACGTCCCGCGCGGCCGGTGCGGCCAATGCGGTGAACATAGGCTTCGGCTTCGCGCGGGATGTCGAAGTTCACGACGAGTCCGATGCGATCCACGTCGAGGCCGCGGGCGGCCACATCGGTGGCGACCAGCACGTCGAGGGAGCCGTCACGCAGGCGCTCAACAATTTTTTCGCGGTCCTTTTGCGCGACATCGCCACTGATGGTGGCTGCCGAAATGCCGCGGGCGACGAGTTCAACGCCCACTTCTTCGGCCGCGGAGCGGGTGCGCACAAACACGATTGCCGCATCGGCATCCGAAGTTGCTAGCACGCGGCTGAGCGATCCGGCCTTGTGACGGAACGGCACCACGGCGTAAGTCTGGTTAACGGAAGTAACGGTCGAGGCCTGGCGCGCAACCGCGATCTGGACGGGATTATTCAGGTGACGCTTGGCCACGCGCACAATGTCGGAGGGCATCGTGGCGGAGAACAGCGCCACCTGGCGTTCCTGCGGGGCGTGGCTGAAGATTTGTTCTACGTCTTCGGCAAAGCCCATGCGCAGCATCTCGTCAGCCTCATCAAGGGCTAAGAAACGCACCTGGTCGAGCTTGAGAGTGCGGCGTTCGAGGTGGTCGATCACGCGGCCGGGGGTGCCGACGACAATCTGGGCGCCGCGGTGCAGGGCGCGGGCCTGGGTGTGGAACGGCGCGCCGCCATATACGGCAACTACTTCGATTCCCCGCTCATATTTGGCGTAGGACTCGATGTGTTCGGCGACCTGAATCGCCAGTTCGCGAGTGGGGGCAAGCACAAGGGACTGCACAGCGCGCAGTTTCGGATCAATCTGCGCGAGCATCGGCAAGCCGAATGCCGCGGTCTTACCGGTACCGGTTTGGGCGATACCCGTGATGTCGCGGCCGGCCAAAAGAGCCGGAATTGCCTCGAGCTGAATCGCGGTCGGCTCGGTGAATCCGAGATCCGCAATCGCGTCAGTGAGGGTTTTAGGTAGATCTAGAGCAGCAAAAGTTGGGGCGCCAGCAGGCAGCCCGGAAACATCGGTCATTAACAGCCATTTCGATTTCGGGAGCGTTTCTTCAACCACCGTCGGCGGTTGTGGGTCGCTGCCCCGAACATCGCTGCGGCGGCTTTTCCGCTACAGACACACAAAAGGGGAGCACGACAAGAACTCCAAGGTCGGTTAATACTACCGCCCCGGTGCGCAGCGCGTCGACGTGAGCCTCGTCACGGGGACTTCTTGTCGGCTTCCGGTTGCTCAAGCTGCGCGAAAGTGCACGACTGCGGGTCCCGGTCGGTGCGCCAGCGCACAAACTCCAAATTCTTATTCCCACTCCACCGACTCACCGCCGCATCTTGGGGTTTGCGCGCCCCAGCGGCAGCCGAGCTGGCGGACCCGACGGGAGTGGCGTCGTCCACAATCGGTGCCCAGGGGTGACCGGTGAGCGTGGTGACGAGGGGCTGTAACTCCTCGAATAGTTCGCGGCGACGGCGCTGCGAAAAGGTGCCCACAATGCCGACTGAAGCCAATTCGCCGGCCTCGGTATACAGGCCCAGCAGGAGCGAACCAATTGCGTGCGCGTCACCTTTATAGGGGCGGTAGCCAGCAACGACGCAGTCCGCGGTGCGCACGTGCTTGATCTTTGTCATGGCGCGCTGGCCCGGCAAATATTTCAGGTCATGGCGCTTGGCGACTATGCCCTCGACGCCGCGCGCCTCAAATTCGATGAACCACTCGCGCGCGAGTTCCAGGTCGTCGGTCGCGGGGGTTAAAGCAACGAGCGGATCGGCGGTAAAATCCAGCGCGCCCGCAAGGATTTTCCGCCGGCGAGACAGCGGCTCCTCCAACAGCGCATCCGCGCCCAACGCGAGACAGTCGAACGCGACAAACTGCGCGGGCGTCTCGCGCGACAACTTATTGATGCGCGACTCCGCTGGATGAATGCGCTGCTGGAGGGCCGGGAAATCCAAGACGCCATCGGAATTTTGGATGACGATCTCTCCGTCGAGCACGCAGCGTTGCGGCAGCGTAGAGCGCAACGCCGCGACGAGCTCGGGAAAGTAGCGCTCGATTGGTTTCGTATTCCGCGACCCGATGAGGATCTCATCGCCATCGCGGAAAATGATTGCCCGAAAGCCATCCCACTTTGGCTCATATTGCTGCCCCGGTGGGATCTCCTTGGTGATGGCCGCCAGCATCGGTTGCACGGGCGGCATTACGGGCAATTTCACGGTACTCAGACCTCGCGCGCGGCTACCGCTTTATTGGCATCAACTGGGGCGCGATCAAAACGGTCGCCGCCGATCAGCACGATGATCAGAACGGTCGCGATATAGGTACACAGTCGCACCGCATCGGGAATGCCATTCCAGTTCTCATTCATCCACATCGCGAACCACTCGCCGCCCACTGCTTGGAAACCGAAGAACCACAGGAACAAGCCGCCGGTCAGACCGAGCACGCCCCACTTCTTGGCGGTGTAGAACTCGACATCAGTGGTGAGGGAAGCAACGCGCGCCATGCGGTAGGCGCCGTAGAGGCAGGCAGCCATGATGAAGATTTCCACCAGGATCACGCCGATATACGCGGCGTGCCAGGCCCATTCCCACTCAATAGCGCGGTACTCGATGGTTTTACCGAGATCTGCGCGGCGGGAGTCCATCGCGAGGACGTGCTTTACGAATTGGAAGTTCGAGTCATAGTCGGTGATATTTCCGAAAACTACGAGGGCCGCGAATCCGCCCACAGTCGCCACTAACAGCGCTTTGACATAGCGAAAAGCTTTGATCGTTGAGGCCACGGGCTGCATGAGTCCGCTCCGTTCTGCTTGGCATTAAATTGGCCGTCCCGCGGGTTGGAAAACGGGGCTATCCATGACAGTAGTGATGACCTGGGGTGGCCGCCATGTGAACGCAATCCGGATGAGATCAACAAAATTTCGCGGCTGCTTTCGCGGCCTGCGTGGGCGCGGATCCGCGGGGCGTGCGAGGACGAATGCGCAGGCCGCGCGGGAACGTTCGTGGGTGGGGGTGTTTCATACCTGCGCGCTGCCCAGTAATCTGGGGGAGTCTCACAGGGATCATCAGTTAAAGGAACCAGATGACCAGCGTGCCTGGAAACGGCAAGACCGCTTCAAATAACCTCGACACGGTTGAAAACGCCGCAGCAACCCCCGAAGAGGCCCAGAACTGGGCCGAGTTGGGATTGCGCGAAAACGAGTACCAAGAAATCCGCACGCTGCTGGGCCGGCGGCCCACCGCGGCGGAGCTCGCCATGTACTCGGTCATGTGGTCCGAGCACTGCTCCTATAAGTCTTCGAAGGTCCACCTGAAGCAGTTTGGGGAAAAGACCACCGAGGCGATGCGCGCCCACCAGTTGGTTGGCATCGGCCAAAACGCTCCCGTCGTGGACGTGGGCGAGGGCTGGGCCGTGACTTTCAAAATTGAATCGCACAACAGCCCCAGCTACATCGAACCGTTCCAGGGCGCCGCGACCGGTATTGGCGGCATCGTGCGCGACATCATCTCGATGGGCGCGCGCCCCGTTGCCGTCATGGACCAATTGCGCGTCGGCGCCATCGATCATCCCGATACCGCCCGCATTCTTAAAGGCGCCGTCTCCGGCCTCTCGCACTACGGCAACACCCTGGGCGTGGCCAATGTGGGCGGCGAACTCGTATTCGACTCCGCATACCAAAACAACCCGCTCGTCAACGCGCTCGCCCTGGGCGTGCTGCGCCATGAAGACATTCACCTCGCCAACGCCACCGGCGTGGGCAATAAGGTCGTGCTCTTCGGAGCGCGCACCGGAGGCGACGGAATCGGCGGGGCGTCAGTGCTGTCGTCCCAAAGTTTTGAAGACGGCGAACCCGCCGCCCGCCCCAACGTCCAGGCTGGCGACCCGTACCTGGAAAAACTGATCATCGAGTGCTGCCTCGAACTCTTCGAAGCCGACCTCGTCGACGGAATCCAAGACCTCGGAGCGGCAGGCATTTCGTGCGCGACCTCCGAACTGGCCTCCAACGGGGACGGCGGCATGCACGTCGACCTCGAAACCGTTCCGCTGCGCGACCCCGACTTAAATGCGGGCGAGATTCTCATGTCGGAATCCCAAGAGCGCATGATGGCCGTTGTCGCCCCAGACAAACTGGACTCCTTCCTCGCGATCACGAAAAAGTGGGGAATCGAAGCAGCCGTAATCGGTGAAGTAAACGACTCTGAGCGCCTGACCATCGACTGGAATGGCCAGCGCATCGTCGACGTTGATCCCCGCACGGTCGCGCACGACGGCCCGGTTTACGACCGCCCCTTCGCGCGCCCCGCCTGGCAGGACGGCCTGCAGGCCGACCGCGCCGAAGACCTGCCGCGCCCCCAGACCGCAGCAGAAATTTCGGAACAAATCCTGCGCCTGGTCGGCGCGCCCAACCAGGCCGATAAATCCTGGGTCACGCGCCAGTTCGACCGCTACGCGCAGGGCGACACCGCGCAGGCCATGCCCGATGATGCGGGTGTCGTGCGGATCGCAAAAGACTCCAAACTCGGGGTGGCGCTCGCGACCGACGCCTCCGGCCGCTTCACCAAACTCGACCCACGCACCGGCGCCCAACAGGCGCTCGCGGAGGCCTACC
>JAJYRW010000137.1 GCA_021793895.1 Actinomycetes bacterium | reverse complement strand
AGTGTGGAGCCCTATGAGCGGGCCGTCCCGGAGGGGCAGGAAGCGTGGCTGATCTTATATTCAACGGTTGATTCCGCCGGCGCACCAACGGTGGGGAGTGGCGTTGTTGTCGCCGCTACCGAGCGCGGCACGGACCCATTGCCCACCGTGACCATCGCCCCGGGAACCAATGGGATCATCCCGGAATGTGCGCCGTCCTTAAAGAACAATATTTTTGTCACCGGTCACGAACATGCCCTAACTGAGCACCTCATTCCCGCCGGTTGTGCGGGGGTAATTGCCGACTACAACGGTTTGGGAACGCGGGGCCCGCACGCCTATCTCGATGGGGAAACTGCCGCCCGCAACGTGTTGGATGCCCGCCTGGCTGCCGCACAGATCCCGGAGCTTGCGCTGGACGAAACGACCGTGATTTGGGGGCACTCCCAGGGCGGGGGAGCAGCGCTGTGGACGGCGGCCATCAGCGCTGAGTACGCACCGGATCTCGAGGTACAGGGCATGGCCGCGGCTGCTCCCGCCGCCGACCTGCCCACGATTGCCGCGGATATCGCAGATGCGACTGCCGGAAAGACCATTACCGCTTATCTGGTGCGTTCTTGGCAGGAGGCGTTTGACGATGACACTTCTGAATTCATGACGGCCGGATACCAGCCGATTGTCGACCGCATTTCGCAGCGCTGTTTTGAAGGGCGCGACGCGCCGGCCAATCTCGCCGATGCCTCGCAACTTTCTAGTCCCATTTTGCAAAAAGGCGCGCTGGGTTCCTTTGGCGAACTGCTCGCGGCCAAAATTCCGCCCGCAATTTCTCAATCTCCCGTGCTGATTGCGCAGGGGAAAGCGATCAGTTAATTCGCGCCGCGCGTCAAAGGGAATTCGCGCAAAACCAGTGCGATTCCGGTCAAAACCTCGAATATCGCTCTTATCCGAATCTGGATCATATGCCCCTCGTGGCACCCGATTCGCCCTATATTTCGGATTTGATTTCGTGGACACACCACATGCATAGGGGTGAAGAAACAGGCCCTACCTGCTTTGATTGAGCCTAGGAAATTCTCTACCGAATTACCGGAAAGGCGGCATTTGTATGAATGACCGAAGTCGGATCCGTGATTCAGCTGCTCTCAAACGTCGGCCACGGGTGCGGCGCGTCATTCGGGAAGTTACCGAGCCGGGGCTCGTCCACCCGGCACTCATTCCGGGCATCGGAGTTGAGAAGACCGGAAAGAAGTTTTCCACCAACTGGGCAGTGTTCGCAGTAGCGGGCGTCGCAGTAGTTGCGGTCATTTTATGGGCAGTCTTCGCCCCAGATTCCATCTCAGTAGCGGGCGATACCTCCCTGAGTTGGGTAATTGATAAATTCGGTTGGCTCTTTGGCGTGCTGGCCGTCGTCATCGCTATTTTCATGCTAATCGTGGGTTATGGTCGCACCGGCGGTATCCGGCTGGGGGCCGATGACGAGAAACCCGAGTTCGCCACGATGTCTTGGGTGGCCATGATGTTCTCGGCCGGGATGGGTATCGGCCTGCTGTTCTATGGTCCCTACGAGCCGCTTACATATTTTCTGGACCTACCCATCGGTTTCGATGCGGCAGATGGATCTGCTGACGCTATGCGCGCGGCGCTGGCCCAAACGACGCTGCACTGGGGGCCGATCGCGTGGGCGTTTTACGCCCTGGTGGGTGGTGCGATCGCGTACAGCGCTTATCGGCGTGGGCGGGCTCCGCTAATTTCGGCGATCTTTGAACCGTTATTTGGTTCCCGCACCCAGGGCTGGATGGGCGCTGTTATCGACATTTTCGCCATCATCGTCACCCTGTTCGGAACCGCAATTTCGCTGGGAATCGGCGCGCTGCAAATTGGCCGCGGGTTCGAGGTCGTCAGCGGCGTAGGGCCGGTGGGTAACGGTTTTATTGTGGGCACCATGGCGGTTTTGACCGCCGCATTCATCGTCTCGGCGGTTTCTGGCGTTAAGCGCGGGATTCGCGCCCTATCAAACATCAACATGGGCTTAGCGGGCCTGCTTGCGGTCTTTATCTTTATCGCCGGGCCGACGATCTTTCTCTTGAACTTCCTTCCCGCGTCGTTTGTTGAGTTCTTCAAAGACCTCGGCACGATGCTGGTTCGCAATCCGAATCAGGGCCCAGAAACCGCAGAATTCATGCAGAACTGGACCACCTACTACTGGGCGTGGTGGGTGTCCTGGACCCCGTTCGTGGGACTCTTTATCGCCAAAATTTCGCGCGGTCGCACCCTGCGGGAGTTTGTGACCGTCGTCATCGTGGTGCCCTCCCTGGTGTGCTTCACCTGGTTCGGGATTTTTGGTGGAACGTCGATGTGGCTGGAATCTCAGGGCAAGAACATTTCCGGTTCGGGTGAGCCGGAAGACATGCTCTTCGCGATGTTGAACAATTTGCCCCTGGGGACTCTGACTTCCATTGTGGCAATGTTCTCGATCGTGATCTTCTTCGTCACCTCTGCCGACTCCGCATCGATCGTGATGGGCTCGATGAGCCAAAGGGGCATGCCGAACCCGACGCGCTTAGTCACGATCACCTGGGGTGTCCTGCTCGGAACTGTTGCCACATCTCTGCTGCTGGCCGGGGGCGAGGACGCGCTGGGCGGGCTGCAATCAATCATGGTGGTCTCCGCGCTGCCGTTCGCATTCATCGTCATCGGAATTATGCTCTCGTGGGCCAAAGAACTGCGCTTTGATCCATATATTCTGCGCCAAAAATACGCGCGCGCCGCCATCGCGCAGGGCGTGCGCATGGGCATCTCCGACTATGGCGATGACTTTGTCTTCGGCTCCTCGGAAGTCGTTGCCGATGATGGTGCAGGCGCTTGGCTAGATAGTAAGGACCCGAACCTGACGGAGTGGTACGTCGAGGCGGCGGGCGGCGACACCCGCAGCCTCGATGCTGATGACGTGATGCGCACGCTGGAGCCGGGCCGCATCCAACCCAAGGGGCCCGAACGGCCCGACCACATGGCCTCGGGCGAAGCAGCCATGAGCGCTGCCCGTCGTGCTCGTATTCGGCGGGCTCGGGCCGAGCTCGAAGAGGCCTTGGAAAGCGACACCGAGGACTACAGCGAGGAGTAAGTTCCGCCACACCGGCTGGACCCTAAAGGTTTCCTAGCAGGCGGTTCGGCGATACTACGGGCATGCGTATCGTTGTTTTGACCGGAGCCGGAATCTCTGCCGAGTCGGGAGTCGCCACATTTCGTGACGCAGACGGCCTGTGGGAGGGCCATAACGTTGCCGAAGTGGCCACGCCCGAGGGGTTCGCAGCCGACCCGGATCTGGTGCAGCGATTCTATGATGAGCGGCGCGCGAGCCTGGCGACGGTGGAACCCAATGCCGCCCATCGCGCGCTTGCAGACCTGGAATCTCGGCTGGGTGATGATCTGCTCATCGTGACGCAAAACGTCGATGACTTGCACGAACGCGCCGGGTCCCGCAATGTGATCCACATGCACGGCGAGTTGCGCAGCGCCTGGTGCCTGGCCTGTGATGACCGCTTCCCCTGGGACGCACCCATGGCGACGAACCCGCAATGCCCAGGGTGCGCCGTCCCAAATTTACGCCCCGACATCGTGTGGTTTGGCGAAATCCCATACCGGATGGAAGAAATCCAAACGGCCCTCCTCGCGGCGGATATTTTCGTGGCCATCGGCACCTCCGGGGAGGTCTACCCGGCCGCCGGATTTGTGGCACTGGCCGCCCAAGCGGGCGCCCGCACCGTTGAACTCAACCTCAACGCCTCGCGCATCACATCTGCTTTTGATGAAGTGCATGCCGGCCCCGCCACCGAGGTCGTCACCAACTGGGTGGCAGGGCTCGCTAACTAATAACCGCCGCGCGGATTAGGGAACCGCGTAAATAGCTATCAGGGCATGGTCGTCTTTGCCGCCCTGGATGAGAATCCGGCCCTCATCCAAACTGTGGATTGCTTTGGCATCATTCGTTGGAACATCTGCCGGAGCTGCAGTGCTCCACACCTGATCGCCGGTGTGCGGATCATAAATCTCGACCCACGCGTCTCCTCCGAATGGTGCTACCACAAACGACATCACCGGTTTCAATATCGAAGGCCAATACGAGGGAATGGCCAGAATAACCGGAGAGCGGGTGGTCAGCGCTGAATATATCGATCTCGCTGCCATCTTCATCTGAAGTCATAAATATGCCGGAAGGTTCATCCAGGATCTGCATTGCTACCAAGACGTGACCGGCGTCATCAAGATAGCGTGTCTGAATCTTGGTGTGCATTCAATCCAATTGGATGGCGGCATCGTCCACACCCCGAAAAGAAACGGGAGATAAATCCACCATTGGGGTACTGCATGATTCCGCTCCCGTTTTCAATAATTTCCTCAGGTCAGCGAAGGTTTTGGAATTATTAAACGCTTAATTATTAATTAAATTAACGGGCCGTTAGATATTTGAATGCAGTGTCTGGTCATGCGCGGGATTCTCACGTGGCGCAGCGCACTTTGATACCCCGGGGCGTATAATGGCGGGAAGAGGATTTTGAATCTAGAAGGAGCCGTGATGACCGCCAAGCTTGATCAGCGCGCTGTCATAAACCGGTTGCGCCGTGCCGAAGGTCAACTCGCTGGAGTAATTCGGATGCTCGAAGAGGGCCGGGAATGCCAAGACATCGTTACCCAGTTGGCGGCCGTGGCAAAAGCTATCGACCGGGCCGGATTCTCCCTTATCGCGGGTAACCTGCAGGAGTGTCTGGCTAACGCGGGCGATGATCGCGAAGAGCGCTTAGCGCAACTCGAAAAAGCGTTCTTGTCCCTGGCGTAAGTTTTGCTGGCCCCTGGCGGAGACTTTCCGGCCCTTGGCTTAGGCCGTCCTGCCATTGGCGAAAGGGAGTCGGCCGCCTGGATTCGCGCAGCAAAAAGCCCGGCCCCAAATTTTAGGGACCGGGCCAATCGCAAAATACTTAATCTGTGGCGCGCTGGGCGCGGAACATCCACGCTTCCTTCTCGATCTCGGTAGCGATACCCACAAGCATGTCGTGCGTCAGTGGATCCGGCGTTTCGATATTGGGAAGCTGCTCGCGGATGCG
>JAJYRW010000136.1 GCA_021793895.1 Actinomycetes bacterium | reverse complement strand
GTCTTGGATCGGATCCGCTTCCGCTGGATCGCCGATAAAAACTACGTCCCGGTGGCCAAGATCCAGTAGGTGCTGCATCGCGCTTTCGCCGCCGGCAACGTCATCAATCGACACTGAAGGAATGGCGTCTTGGGGGAAGGTGGCGTCCATCGCCACAACGGGAACGGGGGAAACTAATACATTCCCATTGGTAAACTTTGATGGGTCTTTGGGCACAAAGATTATGCCGGCCACTTGGCGCTCTTCGAATACCGAAAGGTACGTCTTTTCTCGTTCAACTGAGCGGTCACTATTGCCGATAATTAGCGTCCAATTGTCCTGAGTTAAAACATCTTCCACCCCGCGAGCCATATCCCCGAAACTCGGGTTCCAGGCGTCGAGCAACAAAAGCCCAATTGTGTGAGAGCGGCCGGAGCGTAAATGCCGGGCGGATTCTGAGGGCACGTAGTCGAGCTTTTGAATGGCGTCCTGTACCGCGGCTAGCTTGGCTGGTTTTACCCGATGCGGATAGTTCAAAACATTTGACACTGTCGCCGGAGAAACGCCGGCTTCGCGCGCCACATCGCGCACTGTTGGTCTGCGACCGTTATTCATTGTGACGGTTTCCTGGTGACTTGACACGTTACAAAACTGTATATAGCGTGAACGATATTCCAAAATGGAACGTTACAAAAGGCCCCATGGCCACACAGGTCTTCCCCCGCGTGCACCGTCGTCACAGCGAGGTGAATGTACATCGGGTAGGACCGTTCGATATTTCAATATCGAAGTAAGCAAGAGCTAACAAGGTTGTTAGGAGAAGGTCGTGCTCAAGTTACGTACCCGGCACAGAGCATTGCTCGGGGTCAGTTCTATCGCCGCGCTATCCATGGCGCTGGCCGCATGCAGCGATGACGGCGGAGACAATGGTGGGTCTGGCGATGGAGGAAACGGTGATGACCTTTCCGGCAGCATCGCTTTCCTCATGCCGGACCACGCGTCCACCCGCTATGAAGAGCAGGATTATCCGCTTTTTGAAGCGAAGGTGGAAGAACTTTGCCCCGATTGCGAAGTCCACTATCAAAACGCGGACGGCAACGCTACTGATCAGCAAGAACAGGCTGATTCGATGGCGGCTCGCGGTGTTGACATTGTCGTTATTGACGCAGTGGATACCACGGCTGCGGCAAACATTGTCGAAAATCTGCAATCGCAAGACATCAAAGTCATCACCTATGACCGGCCAGTACCCAATGCGCAAGCTGACTACTATGTCTCATTCGATAACACTGCAATTGGTGAGCTGATCTCCGAGGATCTCGTTACCTACCTGGCGGATGAGGCAGTTACTGCTAGCGACGGTGGTTTGCTGATCGTGGGCGGCTCCCCAGATGATGACGCGGCCCAGCTGATTAAAGAAGGAATGCTTAGCGGCGTAGAGGCAAGTGAATTCGACGTACTAGCTGAATTCGATACCCCGGACTGGGACCCGCCGCAGGCACAAGAGTGGGTAGATGGCCAACTCGACAAATTCGGTGACGAGGTTGTTGGAGTGGTGGCCGCCAATGACGGAACGGGTGGAGCAGCAATTGCTGCGCTGAAGGCAACGGGTATTACGCCGCTACCACCGGTTACCGGTAATGACGCGGAGACTGCCGCGATTCAGCGAATAATTGCTGGCGACCAGCACAACACTATTTCGAAGCCAATCAAGATTGTCGCGGAAGAAACCGCAGAAATTGCCATTCAATTCTTGAAGGGTGAAGAGCCCGAGGCGGAAGATACGCTGTTCGATACCCCATCCGTCCTTTTCGTTCCCGAGGTAGTTACTCGCGACAACGTTAAGGAAATCATTTTTGATGGTGATATCTATACCGCAGATGAAATCTGCACTAGCGATTATGAAGAAGCCTGCGAAGAGCTAGACATTCTCTAATTGCGCGGATTATCACCACAATAAGCAAAGCAGAGTAGCAAATTTGCAACTTCCTATTCCGGCGAAGCGAGATGGGATAAATGCCGACCACCCGTGAGAGCACCAAGACCGCAACCCTAAGTCTAAAAGGCATCACAAAGCGTTTTGGCGCTGTTGCTGCCCTAACGGATGTGGATTTAGAGGTTAAAGGCGGCGAAGTTCTCGCGCTCGTAGGTGATAATGGCGCCGGCAAGTCCACCTTGGTAAAGGTGCTTGCCGGCGTCCACCAGGCCAATGAGGGCGAGATCGTTATTGATGGGAAACCAGCCGAACTGGACAATCCCACGGACTCGATCAATTACGGAATAGCCACCGTCTTCCAAGACTTAGCGCTGTGCGACAACTTAAATGTCGTAGAGAATCTGTTCCTGGGGCAAGAACTCAGCCCATTTCGGCTGAATGAATCGCAAATGGAACTGCGTTCGTTCGAATTATTGGACCAATTGACCGCCAAGATCCCCTCCCTCCACACCCCGGTGGGGGCCCTATCTGGCGGTCAGCGCCAAACCATTGCGATCGCTCGATCATTACTCGGCACGCCCCAGCACATCGTGCTCGATGAGCCGACCGCTGCTCTAGGCGTGGCGCAAACGGCAGAGGTTTTAAAGCTGGTTGAGCGCCTTAAAGCCGATGGCCTGTCAGTGATCATGGTCAGTCACAACATGGCCGATGTGATGGCCGTGGCCGACCGGGTGGCGGTGCTGCGATTGGGACGCAATAACGGCACATTCCAGGTAGGCGAAACCTCATCGAGCGAAATTGTTGAGGCCATTACGGGAGCGGCCATTCATGAGTAAATACACATTCTTGGCGCAGCGGGCTGGCAATGAGGAGTCAGAAGATGACTGAAGTCGATACCAGTCAAAAACGTGAGGTTCGGGCGGCTGACGAGCGGATAATTGAATACCGCGGTGTCAGAGGGCAAATAAACCGCCTTTCAGAGCGCGTTCGCGGCGGTGAACTTGGTTTTTTGCCCGTTATTGTGGGCCTGGCAATCATTTGGACGATTTTTGGACTGCTGAATTCCACGTTCTTATCGCCAACTAACCTGAGCAACCTACTGATGCAAAGTGCCGGTGTTGGCACGATTGCGTTGGGGCTAGTTTGTGTCCTGCTGGTTGGAAATATTGACCTGTCTGTCGGGTCAGTGAGCGGATTATCCGCCGCTATCTTGGCCACCGTCTTTGTCGAGATGAACTACCCAGTTGTGGTTGCCATTGCGGCCAGTGTCGCAGCAGCCATAGTCATCGGCTTGCTCTATTCGTTTATCCATCTGCGCTTTGGGGTTCCCGCTTTTGTCATTACACTCGCGGGCCTGCTGGCGTTTCGCGGAATGAAACTGTGGGTGCTGGGAACCTCGGGTTCTATAAACCTGCCCTATGACTCATTCCTCGTGCGCTTGGGCCAGACGCTTTTTATTCCCAAGGCGATTTCATATGTAATCATCGCGGCAATTGTTATTGGCATTCTTATATTTGGCCTGGAGCATGCCCGGCGCCGCAAAGCCGATGGCCTTGCAAGTACGCCCACCACGATGCTGTTCGCGCAAGCCGCGCTGATCGCCGTGGTTTTGGGTGCCTCAACGTGGTACCTCAATAAGGGTCGGGGCATTGGCTGGATGTTCGCATTGTTTGTTGGGTTCGTAGTGCTGATGCACTATGCGCTTAAGCGAACAAAGTGGGGGCGTTCCGTTTACGCCGTCGGCGGCAATAAGGAGGCGGCGCGGCGGGCCGGGATTAACGTCTCGGGGATCTTGACCTCCACATTTGTAATTGGCGCAGTCTTTGCCGCAGTGGGCGGAATAATGATGGCCGGCCGGCTGGCAGCCGCCTCGCAAAGCGCGGGTAACAACCTCGAACTTAGCGCTATAGCTGCTGCAGTAATCGGCGGAACGAGCTTGTTCGGCGGACGCGGTAAAGCGTTCTCCGCCCTGCTAGGTGTGCTCGTAATTCAGTCAGTTGACAACGGCTTGGTCTTGCTCGACTTGCAGTCGTCGTATCGCTTCATGGTCACCGGAGCGGTTTTGCTGATCGCGGTGATCGTCGATTCTGCAGCAAGCAAATCGCGCAAATCTCACGGTCGAGAATAGAAATAAGGAGTTCGAAGAATGTCGCAATCACTTGCGGGAAAAGTCGCTGCCATCACCGGCGGAGCGGCCGGAATCGGATTAGCCACTGCGCGCACGCTCCTAAAGGCCGGCTCCACGGTAGTTATCGTGGATCACGACGCACAAAAACTGAGTGAACTAGCCGACGAGCTCGGGCCGAAGGCGCACACGCTCGAACTGGATCTATTCGATACCGAAGCGGTATCAAACATGCTGCCGCGCATTCTCGAATTGACCGGCAAACTAGATATTTTGCATGTCAATGCCGGCGCCTACACCGGCGGGCCCGCAGTTGAGGGCGATCCCGATGAGTGGGATCGGGTGTTAAACCTGAATAACAACGCGGCGTTTCGGTGCGTGCGTGCGGTATTGCCGCACATGATTGAACAGCGCAGCGGTGACATTATTTTCACTAGTTCAGTAGCCGGGGTAATTCCCGTAGTTTGGGAACCCATTTACACCGCATCCAAATACGCAGTGCAAGCCTTTTTGCACACCACACGCCGCCAGGTAATGGAGTATGGCGTTCGGATGGGCGCGGTTCTGCCCGGCCCCGTTCTCACCGCGCTATTGGACGACTGGCCAGAAGCCAAAAAAGAAGAAGCCCTTGCTGCGGGTAGCCTCATGCAGGCTGAAGAGGTCGCCGACGCCGTCGAGTTCATGCTCACTCGGCCGCCGAACGTTGTGATTCGCGATCTGGTGATCTTGCCAAACACCGTTGACTTGTAGTCGGGCGAACCTGAAGCGTTGACCTGTAGTCGGGCGAACCCGAAGCATGAATTGGGCCAACCGAATCGTTAACCGCGCCGGCAAAGAAACGCGAAGGCGCGCTTAGGGAGTTAGTGACTAGTTCCTAGGCGCGCCCGAGAGGATTTTAGGATTACCCTACGAGTTCGTATTCGCCCGCCAATTCCTCATTTACAACGGTTGCTGCTGCAAGGTTGTCAGAAACGGGGCACCGCAGGAGCGCCTCGGCGACTATTGCTTCTTTTGTAGCTTCATCCGTATCGGCGTCGAGAGATCGGA
>JAJYRW010000135.1 GCA_021793895.1 Actinomycetes bacterium | reverse complement strand
GGGCCGGGATTCGGTCCTGGGGTATGGCAGTAATACCGAGGATTTTTCCGCGCACGGCACGGTTGTTGCCATCGTCGATGTGGACCGCAAGCGCGTAGAAGACTTCATTGGTCGGCTTCTACCTGAGGACTACCCGCCCATAGCGGTCTATCATCCCGATGATTTTGAGAAAATGGTCGATGACACTGCTCCCCAACGCATTATTGTGGCCTCCCCCGATGACTCGCACGAGACTTATATATTGGCTGCACTTGCCCGCGGACTGGATGTGATCGCGGAAAAACCGATGGTCACCACGGCCGCCGGCGCCGCACGTGTGATCGCGGCAGAAAGGAAATCGGCCGGGTCGGTTCAGGTCACCCACAATTTGCGCTACACCGCTCGGCATCGACAAATTAAGCAGCTTCTACTCGATGGCGCGATCGGCCGCCCACTGCATATTTCATTAAATTATTTTGTAAATATCCGGCACGGCGCTAGTTATTTTCTTCGCTGGAATCGCGAGCGCTCCCGCTCGGGTGGCCTGTCGATTCACAAGAGCACGCACCATTTAGATTTACTGAATTGGTGGCTAAGCGCGGAACCAAAGCGCATCTACGCCCAGGGTGGTCGCGATTTTTATGGCCCCGAAAGCCCGCACCGGCCACGGTCGGCTGACGGGACGCCGCTCACCGGCGCGGCACTGCGGGCTGCCGACCCCTACTACCGGGCCCAGGAAGGTTCGGGGACCTTCCCATCCGATACTAACTCTGACCGCTTGGGGCTTTATGACCTTCCATACCACCAGCAGTACCCCGCCGGCCAAGATAAATATCTTTATGACTCGGACATCGACATTGAAGATCACTATGCCGCGCTCGTGTCCTACCCAGGTGGCGTTTCCGCCTCCTACGCGATCGACTTTTCGGCTCCGTGGGAGGGATATCGCCTCATAATCACCGGCACACACGGACAGATTGAGACTCAGACCGGGCGCACCCCCGACGGCGAGGTGCTGACCGGAACCGACAAGCTTATTTTGCGTCCGCTGTTTGCCCCGGCGCAGACTGTGACCATTGAGCAGGTCCTCGGTGGGCACGAGGGGGCCGATCCACTTTTGCGTCACGATCTATTCATTGCCCCTACCTCGGAATCTGAGCGTCTGGGGCTAGTCGCTAGCTCGCGCGAGGGAGCCGTCGCCGTCGCCGCCGGCGAGGCTATTTGGCGCTCAATTCAAGCCGATGAACCGATCGATGTTTTGGGATTGCTCAAATGAGTACTTCGCTGCTGCCCAGCGCGGCCCCAAATGCGTGGTTCAACGTGGTGCAGTGGACCAATGAGGCGGGTGGTTTTGCGCCGTGGCGGGTTACTCCGGAATTAGTGGCCACTGCGCGCAACCCCCACTTCACCAATCGCGTGCGCGCCGCCGCTGGGGTGCGGGCCGAAGTAATAACTGGTGCGCGTGAGCTTCTCATCGATTTAGTTCGCGCAAATCCGCAGGCCCAGGAACCGTTAACCGTCGACGTGGTTTTCGAGGGCAATCTAATAGAGCGATTCGTACTAGACCAGCAATCCTCTGCGGCAAAACGGGCACGCCTGCACCGAGTTTCGCTGCCCGGCCGGCCGGGACGATTGGAGGTGTGGCTCCCCCACGAAAGCGGCGTCATCCTTAATGAACTGCGCCTACGGGGCAATAGTGATTGGCAAGAGGTGCCCGCGCGCCCAAGGTGGCTGACTTACGGCAGTTCAATAACGCACTGCATTGAAGCTGCTGGCCCCAGTCAGACCTGGCCGGCGCTGGTTGCACGGAATTTAGGGCTGGAGCTTTACGGTCTTGGATTGGCCGCACAGTGCCATTTGGACTATGCGATCGAGCGCACAATAGCGCAAGAAGACCTCGACTTTTTGTCGCTGTGTCTGGGAATCAATATTTATGGCCGCGGCTCATTCGACGAGCGCGCTCTACCAGGAGCGGTCCATGGGTTTATTGCGCGCTCCCAGCAAGCCCACCCAAATATCCCCATCGTCGTGATCTCACCACTGGCTTCCCCACCCGCGGAAGAGACCGAAAATACCGCCGGGCTGACCTTGACACGGATTCGAGAAATCGTGCGCGATGTCGCGCAGGAATTTCCCTCTAAGTCGGTTACGTACCTCGATGGGCGTCAGATAATCTCAGATGCGGAGGTAGGCGCGCAGTTGCGATCCGATCAGCTGCATCCACATGCTGAGGGCTACCGCTATATGGCACGCAAACTCACGCCCCAACTCGCTGCCGCGTTTCGCCGGATCGGGGCCCAAGCCGCCTTGGAGGTGGGTCAGTGACTCGACCGGAACTATCAGTCCAGCTCTACACACTGCGTGATCGTCTTGAAGATCTTCCCGATTTGGCTCAGCGTCTCGCCCAGATCGGGTTTACCTGCGTCGAGCCGCATCGGTGGCATGAAAACGCCCCGGAGGTCAAAAATGCCCTCCAGGCAGCAGGTTTGCGAGCGCCCTCGGCACATGCCCGAATTTTGGACGGCGACACATCGCAAATTTTTTCCGCTGCGGTTGATCTGGGGATCGACACTGTTGTCCAACCCAGTTCGCCCCGAGAGCTTTGGCATTCGCGCGCTGGTATTCGGGAGCTCGCCCAAAAAATGAACGCGCTAGCAGTTGATGCCCGCCAGTTTGGGGTGCGAGTGGCGTACCACAATCATGCTTTTGAATTTTTGGAATCGAACTGGCAGTCACAAGCCGGGCCGGAACAGTTGCCCACCGCTTTGGATTTCTTTGCAGCTGATCTGTCCGATGATGTACTCCTTCAGGTCGATACCTACTGGGCGGCGGTGGGCGGAGCAGATCCGGTGGCGCTGCTGGAGCGGCTGGGGCAACGCGTCAGCCTGCTGCATATCAAAGACGGTCCGATAACGGCTGATCCGGCGGACCAATTACCGGTGGGCGCTGGAAAAATGCCCGTGGACGAGATTTTGGCGGCAGCGCCGCAAGCTCGGCCGATTATTGAACTCGATGATTACCGCGGTGATGCACTCTATGCCGTGCGGGCCAGCTATGAATATCTCGCTGGGAGGCTGTAGTGGCCATCAAAGTTGGAGTCCTGGGCGCGGGAGTAATTTCTAATCAATATCTTGCCAACCTGACGACATTCCCCGATCTTGACGTCATTTTTGTGGCCGACACCGATTTGGATCGGGCCCGTTCCCAAGCTAGTGAATACGGCATCGCTGGAAGTGGAACGGTTGACGACCTATTGACGGGGCCGGCGCAAATCATTGTTAATCTCACCCCACCAACGGCGCATCTGGATACCGCTTTAGCCACTGTAATGGCCGGGAAGCACGTGTGGCTCGAAAAGCCATTGACTACCGATGTGGCCGGAGCCCAGCGCCTGCTTACCGCTGCCGAAGAGGCTGGCGTGGTCGTGGCTGGGGCACCGGACACGTTTTTGGGTGCTGGAATACAAACCGCATTGCGGGCTTTGGAATCCGGAATCGTTGGCCCGATTTCCTCTGCGCTAGCTACTTTTGCCACCGCTGGGCCCCAGGGGTGGCACCCCAGCCCGGAATTCTTGTTTTCGGATGGGGGCGGGCCGCTCATGGATGTTGGCCCCTACTATTTGACAGCGCTGGTGCAGATTTTTGGTCCAATTCGCGCGGTTAATGCGCTGGGCGGCCGCGCCCAGGAAACCCGCACGATCGGCTCCGGGCAGCGGGCCGGCACAAAATTTCCGGTCGTCGTCGACACGACGATAAGCGCGCTATACGAGTTCGAGAATGACGCGCATGCGGCCGCAAGTTTTTCTTTTGACTCAGGTATCCGGCGCGCGACCTTAGACATCACCGGGGAGTTAGGAACGCTTCGGGTTCCCGACCCGAACCGCTTCGCCGGTGAAGTAACGTTCCACCCCTCCAATGGCGAGTCGAAACAGCTCTTGACGCCGGCCGGCACCGAAATTTCCCGGGGCATCGGCGTGGTGGAGATGGCACGCGCTATTGCTGGCAATCAAACCCCGCGAGCCAACGGTGACCTGGCCCTGCATGTTTTGAATGCGTTGGTGGCAACTCTTGAAGCGGTGCGAAGCAAAGAGCGGGTGAGCCTGCTAACAACCATGCAGCCCGGCTCTCCCCTACCTGCCAACTGGGATCCGCAACAAAATACCGGCATAAACACCTTATAGAAATGAAAACACAAAGCCGGCTTGCGATATATTGCACTTATTGCTGCATGTTTTCAGAAATGAGAAGTCATGAACGTCACGCTAGCTGATGTTGCCAAGGTCGCCGGGATTTCTCCGTCGACCGTCTCCCGTGCACTCTCCGCGCCTGAGAAGGTTAATGCTGAGACGGCAAAGCAGATTCGACGCATCGCAAAAGAAATGGGCTATAACTCCCCGCGTCCCCCGCGTCCCTCGAGCGGAACGCGCACTGACATGGTCGGCCTCATCGTTCCTGATATTGCCAATCCCTTTTTCCCACCAATTATTAAGGCTGTCCAGGCGCGCGCCGTGGCGCAGGGCCGGACGGCCGTCATTGCCGACGTGGACGAATACGCCGCTGATGAAGTTCGCCGCGCTGAATTTCTCTCTGGCCGCGTTGATGGGCTCATCATTGCTTCGGCGCGCAGCAGCGATAACGCACTACAGGAATTGGCTAAAGAGCGTCCCCTAGTCTTGGTCAACCGGGAGTGTCAAGGCATCTCATCGGTCACAATTGAAAACGCCGGCGGGATGTATGAGGCAGTTGAACACCTCGCGGCACTTGGACACCGAACGATCAGTTATCTCAATGGACCCAAGCGGTCATGGTCCAATGATCGTCGGCAAAAAGCGGTGCGTAGCGCCTGCGAGGAGTCCGGCATCGAATTGATCGAGTTCGGCCCCTTTGAGCCCCAGGTGCAAGCCGGTGCGCGGGCCGCCGACTTGGTACATGCCTCGACCGCTACCGCGGTAATCGCCTATGACGACATGATCGCACTGGGCGTGATGGCGCGCCTGAATGAACGCGGCATCAAAGTCGGCGACGACCTGAGCCTGATCGGTATCGATGACAGTTTGATCTCAGGCATGGCCTACCCAAGTTTGACAACTGTGCAGGTTCCCGGCGCCCGCGCCGGTGCTCAGGCGGTCGACATGCTCATAGACCTCATTGACGCCCAGTTCGAGGGGCGGGAACTCAGCCCCCTCCAAC
>JAJYRW010000134.1 GCA_021793895.1 Actinomycetes bacterium | reverse complement strand
GAAGCCGGCATGGCCGAGCGCATCGTCGAAGCCTGCCAGCAACTGCGCTCCGCTGGTCAAAAGATGTAACAAACCCAGGGTTGCGGCAAGGCCTTAGCTTTGCCGGACACCGGTTCGTTCTCTTGGCGGCGCTCATCTCAGCGCTCACGTGGTTACCACGTGGGTCGGGGTGGGCGCCGCTTTTCTTTGCGCGGGTCTGAAAACCCGGCCGAAACTTACCGAAAGCTGGAAATTTAGCGGCGTCTGCGCTTTCGGCGAAAACCGAATGAAAGGCGGCTTTCCAAGATCGAAGCGAAAGTAGTGAAACCGCTTCTTGGTAGCGCTAACAACGCGTGCTAACCTAACAGTGATCTGCGGATCATCGCCTCTATCAAGGCAGTGTCCTTTGACTGAAGTCCGGCTCGAAGAGGAGTGGCGCCCGTGCAGCACATGTCTCTAAGTAACTCGTACCTAGAGCGTAAAAGCTAGAAGTGCCATGTTCGGAATATCTGGTCAAGAGTTCATCTTTTGGTTGATCCTCGCGGCGATCATCGTTGGTCCGGCGCGCTTGCCCGGATACGTGCGTACCGTGCGGGAAAAAGTTCGCCATTTTAAACGCGCGTGGCAATTAACTTCACAAAACGTTGATTCCGAAATGCGCGGAGCTTTATCTGACATCGGAGTAGAAGATTTCAGTCCGCAAAAGTTATTGGGTTTTGAAGACGATGATTTAGAAGAAAACCCTTTTACCCCCGTTCCTCCCCCCATTGCTGCCACTGAAAGGACAGATAGCGAAACCACATAAAGCTTCCGCTAATACTTCGGTCAGCTGATAGTTATTGCTAGAAGCTCAAAGGATTAGCGATGAAATTGGCAATTAATAAAAACTAATTGCCAAGGTAAATATAAGGCGCCCCCTCGCCCGCACAACCGTCCAAAGTAAATGCAGGCGAAGGGACTAGTGACATTGTATCGCAGATGCGCTGTCACGAATAAGAAAGAAGTGATCTTAGTTGAGTAAAATCACTCGTAATACGGAAGAGCCTCGTGATGCGTCACGCAGGAAATTCCTTTCAGGTGCTGCGCTAGCCGGAATCACACTGGGAGCAGCGCGGGTATTTTCTGGTTCCACCCCCGCAAGTGCCGCAAATGGCGGCAGGGCTGCCACGGCGGCCCAAACTGCAAGCACTAGCCCGGCTATTGGCAAAACTCAGTCCCTCAAAACGGTCCTGCGCAATCAACCAACGCTGCCCGTGCAAGATGCATGGGAATTCCACCCGTTCTCGCTATCTGAGATTGGCATGGGTGAGGGCGTTTATATGCGCGGTCATTCCCACGCGCTCGCGCTGGCCCGCGCCTATCCGGTCGACCGGATTCTGGCGGTCTTTCGCCGCAATGCCGGCCTGGACGTCGGCAGTGCCACCCCGCCGGGCGGCTGGGAAGAGTACGGTCCGGCCCCCGATGAGCAGCGCTGGGGACCGGCGGAATACAAACTGGGCCAAAACGAACGCGGCGCAGGCGGTCTGCTGCGCGGCCACTACGGCGGTCACTTCCTCAGCAAGCTGGCGATGGCGTATGCCACCACCGGCGAGGAAGAGTTGAAAGAAAAAGTCGACGCGATCGTCGCCGGTCTCGAAGAATGCCGCGAGGCCCTGGCAGCGCAAACATTCGAGGGTCAGCCGCGCTATTCCCATCCCGGTTTCTTATCGGCTTATGGTGAGTGGCAATTTTCTGCCCTCGAAGAATACGCACCATATGGCGAAATTTGGGCGCCGTATTACACGCTGCACAAGATCGTTGACGGCCTGCTTAATGCATATAAATACACCGGCAATAATCTCGCGCTTGAATTAGCCGAAGGGATTGGCCGCTGGGTACATGGCCGCCTTTCGAAGCTTTCGAAAGATCGCCTCGAAAAGATGTGGAGCATTTACATCGGTGGCGAATCGGGCGGTATGAACGACGTGCTCGTAGAGCTGTACTGGTTATCCGAAGCCAATGACCGCGCTGATTTCCTCGAAGCCGCGCAGTTACTGGACCTAAACTCCCTTGTTGATGCCAGCGCCGTGGGCGAAGACACCATCACCGATAAGCACGCCAATCAGCACATCCCCACCTTTGTCGGCTACGCCAAGTTGTATGCGGCCACGGGTGAGGAGCGCTACCTGCGGGCAGTTGAAAACTTCTTCGACATGATCGTGCCCGGGCGCATGTATCCCCACGGCGGAACCGGTGAAGGGGAAATGTGGGGCCCGCCAAATACCGTGGCCGGTCACATTGGTAACCGCAACGCGGAATCTTGCGCCGCCTACAACATGGTCAAGGTTGCCTGGCAACTGTTCTTAATTACGGGTAAGCAAAAGTACTCCGAATACTGCGAACGCACCGTGCTCAACCACATCCTGGGTGGCCGGCGGAACCGCGAATCAACCTCCGGTCCCGAAAACCTCTACATGTTCCCGGTGCACGCCGGCGCGCGCAAGGAATACGGCGACGGCAATATCGGAACCTGCTGCGGCGGCACCGGTTTAGAAAGCCCCATGAAATATCTCGAGACGGCATATGCGCGCAGCGCCGATGGCGAAGAACTCTTCGTCAACATGTACGCCGGCTCGACGCTCACGTGGAGCGATAAAGGCTTGAAGCTGGTGCAAACAACCGAGTACCCCCGCGATGGAGAGATCAAGTTCACGTTCTCCGAGGCACCCAGCCAGGCGCTGGCGATCAAGCTGCGCATTCCCAACTGGGTCGAGGGCGACGTCCAAATCTCCATCAATGGCGACGTGGAGGACGTCAAGGCCGAAGCCGGCTCCTATGCCTCTATTACGCGCCAATGGCGTTCGGGTGATGAGATCAAACTGGTTTTGCCCATGAAATTCCGGGTGGAAAAGCCCGTTGATTCAACTAGTTTGCAATCGCTCCACTTTGGCCCAACGGTCTACTCGCTCGTGCACTCCGGAACTCGGTTCCCGCGTTTGAGCCTGTACGGCTTAATGGATCTAAACGGAGATATTGAAGGTTCCGTGAAGTGGGATGACCACCAATTTGTGATCGGATCCCAAGAGTTTGATCCGCTCTATTCCGGAAATGACATTCAATACTCCATGTATTTCGAGCGGGATGAGCGCAACGTGGTTTTTGCGGGCCGTGATTCTGGCGTGGCAAACCCAACGAAGAACAACGGCACCTCGCTGCTTGATGAGGTGTGGGAAGCGGCTCCATTTGCGAACCGGAACGAGTTCTTAGATCGGGTGCGTTCGGTTTCCCAGGCGTATGTCGCTCAGGGTCTGCTCTCAGCGCGCAATCGACAGCGCATTCTCCTGTCGGCCTCTCAGGCTCGCCTGGAGGGAGGCAACTAATCATGATTGTTAAAAGGAATTCAATGAGAAAGAATTTGCGCCGAGGTTTTGCGGCTTTAAGCGCCGGCGCTTTATTAACGGCTGGCTCAACGGCGATGGTTTACGCTGATGATCCCGAGGATCCAGAAAGCCCGGAGATCGTTAATGTGGCCATTGACTCCGATGAGGAGCGGGCTCCGGAGGTATCCGTTAGCTATGTTCCCGGCTGGAACAGCGCCACCGCATTAAATGACGGTAAAACCACCGACGCCGAGGGCCACGGCGATGTGTGGGGCACGTACGGCGATGTCCAAGAAACCCACTGGGCGGAATACACCTGGCCCGACCCGGTAACGGTCTCCGCCGCCAACGTCTGGTTCTGGAACGATGAACCGGATCCGGGTAACGTCCGCCCGCCGGAGTCGTGGTCGCTGGAATACTTCGATGAAGAGGCTGACGAGTACGTTGCGATCGATGCCGAATACCCGGTGGAGGGTGATTCCGGGCAAATCCGCGGCCCCAATGAAGTGACTTTTGATGAGGTCACCACGACCAAGATGCGGATGCTCGTCGACGCCCAGCCCATGGCCGCCGACCCCGACGATGAGGACGCTGAAGAAGATTCCTGGTATGCGGTCGCCGCAACTGAGTGGGAAGTCATCGGCTACTACCACGGGGAGGGCGCGCAAGAGCCGGAACCGGAAGACCCAAATGCTCCGCTGGACTGGGAAGATGTCTCCCGCCGCACACTCGCGGGTGAAGCGCCGGATCTGCCCGAGCAAATGTGGGTCATATCCGAAAACGGACCACTTGCGTACTACGACGTAATTTGGGACGACGACGGCGTCGCTTGGGATGAAACCGTCACCGTCACCGGCGCTATCGCAGATTTCGATCTCGAGGTCGAAGCGACCGTGTACGTCGTTGATGGGCTGGATGCCGGGATCGATTACCTGGAGTACTCATCCACCATCACCACGCCCGGAATTGCCCCAGAATGCCCCGCAACCGTTACTGCGGCGTTCGAAGATGGTTCATCCAGCAGTGACTTGCCGGTGGAGTGGGAAGAGTTGGACCCGGCTGACTATGCTGAGGCCGAGCAGTTCGGCGACATTCTGGGCGCCGTAGAAAACGCTCCGGAAGAAGCAATCTGCACCTACTTCGTGGTCGACCCCGAAGAAGGAGATGACCTGCCGCCCGTGGTGAACATCGAGATCGATGACTCCCCGGCGGGCACCGGCTGGTACTTGGAGTCTCCCTCCTTCACGCTGGAAGCAGAAGCGCTTTCTGGCGATTTGGAAACCGTCGAGTACTCCCTCGACGGTGGCTCTACCTGGACTGAATACACCGATGAAACCGAGGTAACTGAGGAGGGCGAGCTCGTCATAACGGCGCGCGCCACCGACGATGAGGGACGCGAAGGCGATGCCGAGCGGACCATCAACGTAGATACCCGGGCCCCCGAGACCACGGTTGATTACGACATCAACGCGGAAGCTGGTTCGGCGCGTTTCACACTAGAGACAATCGACCCAGAGCCGGGCTCGGGGCT
The DNA here is from genome assembly GCA_021793895.1 of Actinomycetes bacterium. The sequence goes on along the minus strand of JAJYRW010000134.1, from coordinate 304 downwards.
GCGCCGCGTGCTGTTCTCCTATGGCACCTCGGAAGACCCGACGAACCTGGGTGAAAACGAGATGTGGGCAACCTATGAGGACCCGTTCTCGGTTTCGCTGCGTGATGTTCCCGTGTTCGTGCACGTCCACTCCCAGGACTACGCGGGCCATCAGGAAGAAACGCAGACGTTTGAACTGCCATCACTTGATGAGGTCGAAGATCCAGGCGACGGAGACGACCAAGATGGCGATGGTGATGACGGCTCTGGCGAGGACGGGGACGATCAGGACGGCAGCGGTGATGACGGCTCCGATGATGACGGC
>JAJYRW010000133.1 GCA_021793895.1 Actinomycetes bacterium | reverse complement strand
ATTGCCCTGCCCGGTTCGGCGGCCCCGCCCTCGGCAGACCGGCGCCGGGACAACATCGCGCATAAGTCCGGTGAAGCCGTAGTTGAGATGCTCCGCCAGGGCATTACCGCCCGCGACATCATGACCAAGGAAGCCTTTGACAACGCCATGGCCGTCGTAATGGCTTTTGGCGGTTCAACCAACGCGGTGCTGCATATTTTGGCCATCGCCCACGAGGCCGAGGTTAACTACACGCTCGAAGACATCTCACGCGTTGCCGATCGGGTCCCGCACCTGGGTGATTTAAAGCCCTTCGGTAATTACGTGATGAACGACGTGGACCGCATCGGTGGCGTACCGGTAGTGATGAAGGCGCTGTTAGATGCCGGTCTCATCCACGGCGATTGCCTGACCGTTACGGGCAAGACCGTTGCCGAAAACCTGTCATCCATCGCGCCACCCGACCCGGATGGGCAGATTCTGCGCGCCATGGACAACCCCATTCACGCCACCGGCGGCATCACAATCCTGCACGGCTCGCTAGCACCCGAAGGTGCGGTCGTAAAGTCAGCAGGCTTTGATTCAGACGTTTTCGAAGGCACCGCCCGAGTATTTGAGCGGGAGCGGGCCGCAATGGACGCCCTCGAAGACGGAACAATTCAAGCCGGCGATGTTGTCGTCATCCGCTATGAGGGCCCCAAGGGTGGACCGGGCATGCGCGAAATGCTGGCCATTACCGCCGCCATCAAGGGCGCGGCGCTCGGCAAAGACGTTCTGTTGCTCACCGATGGTCGCTTCTCTGGCGGAACCACCGGGCTGTGTGTGGGCCACGTTGCCCCCGAGGCGGTGGATGCCGGTCCGATCGCCTTTGTGCAAGACGGCGACAAGATCCGACTCGATGTGGCTAATAAGCGGCTGGATCTGCTGGTCGACGAGTCCGAAATTATGGCACGCAAGGACGGCTGGGAGCCGATCCCGGCGCAGTACACCAAGGGCGTGTTGGGTAAGTACCAAAAGCTTGTGAAGTCCGCCTCGTACGGCGCAATTTGTGAATAAATTGTGCGGGCGCTAGACCGGTCACCCTCTCCCTACAGTGGGGGAGGGTGACACTTATAGCGTTGAGGGGCTAAAGTAGTGCTCGTGCAGAAGGTTTTTGTAGTAGTAGTACTTACGCGGGGCGCCGACTAAGTCGCCGTCGTAATCGCGACGAGACCGTCTGCGCGCCCGCCCCTCGCCGAGCCCCACCGGGCCGAGGGGTTTTTTTTATGTCTGACCGAAGATGATCTTCAAGCACAGCCCAGCACCACCCGAGCTGGTCGAAAAACTGACCACCATTTACGCATCAGGAGAGATCCGATGGCCAAGGGTCCAATCCCGGCACCGCCTCGCAGCGCACCCACGCCTGGACCACAGCTCGTACCGTCAACTGAACCGCACGCCACTACCGCCCCCATTGAGGTAACCGGCGCGGAATCCATTGTGCTTTCGCTAGAAGCAACGGGAACCGAAGTCGTATTCGGCATCCCCGGTGGCGCGATTCTTCCCACCTACGACCCGCTCATGAGCTCTAAGAAACTGCGCCACGTACTCGTGCGCCATGAGCAGGGCGGCGGGCACGCTGCCGAGGGCTATGCTCACGCAACTGGTCGAGTAGGAGTGTGCCTTGCCACCTCCGGCCCCGGAGCTACCAACCTCGTCACGGCAATCGCCAACGCGCACATGGACTCCATTCCGCTTGTTGCGATCACGGGCCAGGTTAATGCCTCGCTCATCGGTACCGACGGGTTTCAAGAAGCCGACATTGTTGGCATTACCCTGCCAATTACCAAGCACAACTACTTGGTAACGGACCCGGATGACATTCCGCGGGTCATTGCCGAGGCTTTCCACATCGCTTCTACCGGCCGCCCTGGTCCCGTCTTGGTGGATATCACCAAAGACGCGATGCAGGCCCAGACAACATTTTCCTGGCCCCAGCAGTTGGACCTGCCCGGCTATCACCCGGTCACGCGCCCGCACTCGAAGCAAATTCGCGAGGCTGCCCGCTTGATGGCAACATCGGCGCGACCAGTTCTATATGTCGGTGGGGGAGTAATTCGCGGAAATGCTGGGGAGGAACTGCGCGCGCTGGTTGATGCCTCGGGTATCCCAGTCGTCACCACGCTCATGGCGATGGGCGCCCTTCCGGACTCGCACCCCCAGCATCTGGGCATGCCCGGAATGCACGGCACGGTCGCAGCAGTATCTGCCCTGCAAAAGGCCGACATGATCGTGGCGCTGGCGGCCCGGTTTGATGACCGAGTCACCGGAAAGCTCTCCAGCTTCGCGCCGCACGCAAAAATTGTCCACGCCGATATTGATCCGGCCGAGATCTCGAAGAACCGGACCGCTGATGTGCCGATTGTCGGTGACATCAAGGAGGTTTTGGCCGAACTGGTTGAAGAACTGGGCCGGGCGCATGCCGAACACGGCAAACCGGATCTCACGGCTTGGTGGCGCCAGCTGGATGACTGGCGCGAGCGCTACAGCCTGGGCTTCGATGAACCATCGGACGGTCTGATGGCGCCGCAGTACGTGCTGGAGCGCATCAGCGAAATTTCTGGCCCGGAGTCCATATTCGTAGCCGGCGTGGGCCAGCATCAGATGTGGGCATCGCAGTTCATCAACTATGAACGTCCCCGCAGCTGGATCAACTCTGGCGGGCTGGGGACGATGGGCTTTTGTGTCCCGGCCGCCATGGGCGCCCAGGTCGCCGAGCCGAATCGTCCAGTTTGGGCAATTGATGGCGATGGTTCGTTCCAGATGACCAATCAGGAATTGGCCACCTGTGCGATTGAAGGAATTCCGATTAAGGTCGCCGTCATTAATAACTCATCTTTGGGCATGGTGCGTCAGTGGCAGACGCTGTTCTATAACGAGCGGTATTCAAACACTGACCTGCACACCGGCCAGGACACGCGCCGCATTCCGGACTTCGTAAAGCTGGCCGAGGCATACGGTTGTGTCGGGCTGCGGTGCGAGCGTCCCGAAGATGTCGACGCGACAATCGCCAAGGCGATGGAGATCAACGATCGCCCGGTCGTGGTCGATTTTGTGGTTAGCCCTGACGCCATGGTGTGGCCGATGGTTGCCGCGGGCGTGAGCAATGACGACATCCAATACGCGCGGGGAATTAGCCCCACGTGGGACCGCGACGAATAGAAGAGGGGTTAAGCGAAATGAGCAAGCACACGCTGGCTGTTTTAGTCGAAGACAAGCCCGGTGTTTTAACGCGCGTATCCGGCCTTTTTTCCCGCCGCGGGTTCAACATCGATTCACTGGCGGTGGGGCCGACTGAGCATCCCGACATATCGCGCATGACCATCGTGGTTGATGTCGAGGGCATGCCGCTAGAGCAGGTCACTAAGCAACTCAATAAGCAGGTCAACGTCTTAAAAGTCGTTGAGCTTGAGAGCAACACCGCGGTAAAACGCGGGCTGCTTGTCGTGAAGATTCGCACCGATATTCCCACCCGTTCACACATCCTGGAAGTGGTGGAACTGTTCCGGGCCCGCGTAATCGACGTGGTTCCCGAAGCTGTGACTATTGAGGCGACCGGAGACCCCGAGAAATTGGACGCCTTATTGGCGGCTTTAGAGCCGTTTGACATTCGTGAAATTGTGAAATCTGGTGCGGTGGCTATTGGGCGCGGAGCGCGCTCGATTACCGATCGCACAGTGGATCGCAACGTCCGCATTGCCTGAGAAACTCTTGCAGTTTCTTATGAAAATAAGTATTTAAATAACTACAGCGAAAACTATTCAAGGAGACACCAACGTGGCAGAACTGTTCTACGACGATGACGCCGACCTATCAATCATTCAGGGCAAGAAGGTTGCCGTAATTGGGTACGGCAGCCAGGGGCACGCCCACTCGTTGAACCTGCGTGATTCCGGTGTGGACGTCACCGTAGGTCTCCGCGAGGGAAGCTCCTCGCGGGCCAAAGCGGAGGAGCAGGGCCTAAAGGTCTTAACTCCGGCCGAAGCGACCGCGCAAGCCGACGTTGTCGTCATCCTGGCGCCCGACCAGGTGCAACGTCACCTTTACGCCGACGAAATTGCGCCCAACCTCAAGCCGAACGCCACCCTGGTTTTCGGCCACGGTTTCAACATCCGTTATGAATACATCAAACCGCGTGAAGACATCGACGTAATCATGGTTGCGCCCAAGGGCCCGGGCCACTTGGTGCGCCGCGAGTATGTTGATGGCCGCGGTGTTCCAGTAATCGTGGCAGTTGAGCAAGACCCTTCCGGAAATGCGTGGGCGCTGGCGCTGTCGTACGCCAAGGCAATTGGTGGCCTGCGCGCTGCCGGTATCAAGACCACCTTCACGGAAGAGACTGAAACCGACCTCTTCGGTGAACAGGCCGTGCTGTGCGGTGGTGTATCGCAGATGGTGCAGTACGGCTTCGAGGTACTGACTGAAGCCGGCTACCAGCCCGAGGTTGCATACTTTGAGGTATTGCACGAGCTCAAACTCATTGTCGACCTGATTTTCGAAGGCGGTATCGCCAAGCAGCGCTGGTCCGTTTCCGATACGGCCGAGTACGGCGACTATGTCTCCGGCCCGCGCGTAATCGACCCGTCCGTGAAGGAAAACATGAAGGCCGTGCTTGCCGATGTGCAAAACGGTTCCTTCGCAGACCGCTTCATCAAGGACCAGGAAGCTGGCGCTCCCGAGTTTAAGGAACTGCGCGCTAAGGGCGAAGCCCATCCAATCGAGGCCACCGGCCGCGAGCTGCGCAAGCTCTTCGCCTGGGTATCCGATGAGGGCACCGAGGACTACACCGAAGGCTCCGTCGCGCGGTGACGTTGTCGTGCGGTGACTTTGTTACGCGGTGACGTTGTCGCATGGTGACTTCCGCGTGGCGCGATCAGTTTCGTGTTGCGATGCGATGAACGTATAGAAATTGGCCCGAGCGGGTGCTCCGCTCGGGCCTTTTTCGACTTCGCCCCACATATTGCGCGCTGCGTGCGCTGCTCCTGTTTCTCGTGGCGTGGGCTGGCGGTGTTTCTCGCGCCCGGAGTGCCTGTATTTCTTGCTGTGTAGCAAGAGCTGCTGTATGCGGTTAAAAGGCATCACAAGAACGCAAAATGTCCTGATCTCAGGATGGTGTGTAGTCGCAGTTGCGCCATCCGGCTAAAAAGTCACACGCAAGAAAATTTG
>JAJYRW010000132.1 GCA_021793895.1 Actinomycetes bacterium | reverse complement strand
CCGCACCGTGCCGGGGCTTCACATGCAGGTAGTAGGTCGTTTTGACCCCGTATTCCCAGGCGGACTGGTACAGCTCCGACATCTTTTCGATGTCGCGATCGGCCAGGTAAATGTTGCGAGAGATGGCCTGGTCGATCCACTTTTGCGCCCGGCCCGCTACCTCGATGAACGCATAGGGCGAGACCTGGAATGAGGTGCGGTATTTTTGCTTGATGTGCTCGGGGATCTCATCAACCAGGTCAACGTCACCCTGCGCCACGAGCAGGTCTTCGCGCACCTGTTCCCACAGCCCCAGTTCTTGCAGATCGGCCACCAGGTTGCGGTTGACCTCCAAGAACTTACCCGAGGAGGTGGAGCGGGCAAATATCTGCGAGAACTGCGGGTCGAGGCCCGGGGTGGTGCCGGCCACCAGCCCAATTGAGGCGGTGGGCGCAATCGCCATGAGGGTGGCGTTACGCATTCCGGCCTTGACCTTTTCGCGCAGCGCATCCCAGTCCTGCCGCATCGTGCGGTTGACCTTCACCGGCAGGCCGCGGTCGCGTTCTTGCGCATCGAGGGTGTCATAGGGAACCAGGCCCTTAGACCAGCCCGAACCCTCGAAATTGGGGTAAGAGCCGCGCTCTTGGGCGAGATCAGCTGAGGTGTCAATGGCGTGGTAGCTGATGAACTCGGTGACGGTATCGATCAGGTCATAAGCCTGTTCCGACTCATAGCCAAAGCCCATCTTTTCGACCACGTCGGTAAAGCCCATTAGCCCCAAGCCCACCGCGCGGTTTTGTTCATTGGCGTGATCGGATTCGGCAACTGCTGACAGTGTGATGTCAACCAGGTTGTCCAGCCCGCGCACCGCCTGCTGCACGGAAGCTTTGAGGCGATCCCAGTCGAAGTCCAGCACGCCGTCGTCATCACGCAGGTGCGTTGAGAGATTAATGGACGCCAGGTTGCACACGGCAATGTTGTCGCGGTCTTGGGGCAGAGTGATCTCGGTGCACAAATTGGACAGGTGAATCGTGCCCGTGTTGTTGTTGAGCGCGCGCAGATTGACCGAATCTTTCCACGTCAGCCACGGGTGAGAGGTCCCCTGCAGCATTACGAGCATGGCCGTCCACTGCTCGCGGGCCCGGATGCGCTTAAAGGCCCGCATCTTGCCGGCTTCTGCTAATTCGATGTACTCGGCGTAGCGGGCCGAAAACTCGGCGCCGTACAGGTCGACCAGGTCCGGAGTTTCGGCCGGGTCGAACAAGTACCAGTCGTCGTTATTGGCCACCCGCTTCATGAACTCATCGGAAATCCACACCGCAATATTGGCGGTGCGGGTGCGTCGATACGGGTCGCCCGCGTTTTGGCGCAGATCCAAGAACTGGCCAAAGTCCAGGTGCCAGTTCTCCATGTAAAAGCACAGCGCCCCAAATTTCTTTCCACCGCGCGAGACGGCGCGCAACGTGGAGTCAACCGTGTGCATAAACGGAATCGGCCCAGTCGAAGTCGTGTTGTTCGACTTGATCGGCGAGCCCTCCGAGCGCAACTTAGTTACGGAAAGACCAATTCCACCGGTGCCCTTCGTCAGCCACATGACATCGGAAATTGTCTTGGCAATGTGCCCGATGTCGTCTTCCATCTGCATCACAAAGCAGTTGGACAGTTGCGGATGGCTCGTGCCCGCATTCGCCAGCGTTGAGCCAGCGGGCAGGTAGTCGAGCGTCGAGATTTTGTCGTAAATATCGATCGCGGCAGCGGTGGGATTTTTCTCATTTAGCGTCAGGCCCATTGCCACGCGCATCCAAAAATACTGCGGAACTTCCAGCGCGCGGTGATCTTTTCCGTCAATCATGTAGCGGTTGTGCATCGTGACGGTGCCGATATAGCGCAGCAAATCATCGCGCTCGGGTTTCAGGGCCGCGGCAAGTTCGTCAAGGTCAAACAGGTCCGCCAGGCGCTGGTCCAGGATGCCGTCTTCGACGGCGTCGCGCACATATCCAGGAAAGCGCGCGCGGTGCAGCAGATGTAGTTCGAGGTCGGTTTCGTATGGGCCCAGCACGCGCTTGGCAATTACTTTGCGCAGGAGTCGGGCGGCGATCACATCAAAATCGGGATCATCCTTCACGTTTTGGATCGCCGCAGCAATCGCTGCCTCATCCAACTGCTCGGTGGTGATGCCATCGAACAGAGTGATTTCCAGTTCAGAGGCAACCTGGGTGACCTTTGAAATCGGATCCGACAGGCCCTCGGCGGCCCGTTCCAGCGCGCGGTTGATGCGGTCCGCGTTATACGGAATACGAGTTCCGTCCCGCTTGGTGACGTAAATACGCGCGGATGCGGGCGAGACTGAAGCCGAAGGCGCCTCTTGCGTGATTGTCATACTCATCCCTCGATGTGTTGCGAAACTGTCCGGTGCGAGACCGCGAGGGAAGAAAAGAAGAGAAGACCAAGCCGAACGGCAAAATGAAAAGCCGGTGCGGCGCCGTCCAAAATTATTGGCCGGTGCTTCGTCCCCTGGCCCATCCCGCGAGGCCTCGGACCACCGCAAGCGGGTGCTCGCGGTGCGCTGGCAGGTCTTCGGACTCACGGGCTGCGAGTTCGGATTTACGCGTTGAATGCCGAACTCGGTTCCTACTGGCCGTCGCTTCCCAACAAGTTGTCAGTGCGTGTGACGGCGATCGTTCCCGATTACCGCTGCGGGGCAGTTCTGGAGTTGCACCAGATTCCCTCTTAGCTCCCCTCTGGCTGAGGGGTGAACCAGCTGCGATGCCGACACTACCACTACATCTTGTGTCCGTCGATCAAGGTAGGCCCAGTGGTTGTGTTGGATTGGCTTGTGCATAATTGGATGATTTTCGATAAAACGTTGCGGGCGTGAGGTTAGTTGGCAATGAGCGCGGCGCACGTTTGGGGTTGGGCGCGGTGCTTTTTGCAGTTGGGCATGTGCGGCATTTGGCGTGGTATTTGCACCGAGCGGTCAGCTCACATTGAGCGAGACCGTAGGGTATCTAGCGGTCGCGACAGATAGCGCGAAGATTTACCGACCGCGTGACCGCCCGGTGTCCCGGCGCGCAAAGGTACCCGGAGCGCAAAGTTATCTGGCGCGCAAAGTGACCCGGCGTGCAAAGTGACCCGGCGCGCAAAGTCACCCCGGCACACGCAGCCCGCAAGCGCGCAAGGATTTTTGGAGCCCGCATTGAAAAACTCGCCCACATCACCCCGGCCGGTTGCGCCACCCCAAGCCGACTCATCACCGGCAACCTCAGCGTGGGAGGCGCTGCGCAGCCCGCGCCGTTTACGCATCGAGGTGTTGGGCGGCCTCATTGTGGCGCTCGCGCTGATTCCCGAGGCGATTTCCTTCTCGATCATCGCGGGCGTTGACCCGCGGGTCGGGCTCTTTGCATCCTTCACAATGGCGGTGTCGATCGCGTTTTTAGGCGGACGTCCGGCGATGATTTCCGCCGCTACGGGCGCGGTGGCGCTGGTGATCGCACCGGTGATGCGCGAGCACGGTTTTGACTACCTAATTGCGACCGTGCTCTTGGCTGGCGCGATTCAAATTGTGCTCGCTTTGTTGGGCGTGGCGCGACTGATGCGGTTTATTCCGCGCAGCGTGATGATCGGCTTCGTCAACGCGCTGGCGATTTTAATTTTCTGGGCACAAATGCCCTACCTCGTCGGAGTGGGCTGGCCCGTTTATGTCATGGTCGCCGCCGCCTTGGCGCTGATGGTGTTCCTGCCAAAAATTAGCGAGGCGATCCCAGCTCCGCTCATCGCCATTGTGCTGCTGACTGCTGTGACCATGATTTTTTCGATTAACGTTCCTAATGTTGCCGATCAGGGTGAGCTGCCCTCTTCGCTGCCGCAGTGGTTCTTACCCGACGTTCCGCTGAACCTGGAAACCCTGCGAATCATTGGCCCCGTTGCGCTTGCGATGGCGCTGGTTGGCCTAATGGAATCTTTGATGACCGCCAAACTTGTCGACGACATCACCGATACGCATTCCAATAAGACCCGCGAAGCATGGGGGCAGGGCGTGGCGAACATTGTTACCGGTTTCTTCGGCGGTATGGGTGGCTGCGCGATGATCGGTCAAACCATGGTGAATGTGAAGGTTTCCCGGGCGCGGACGCGGATTTCCACGTTTCTCGCCGGGTTCTTTCTGCTCGTACTGGTGGTCGGTTTCGGTGACATCATTGGCCAGATTCCAATGGCTGCGCTTGTTGCAATCATGATCATGGTCTCGGTGGCGACATTTGATTGGCATTCGATTCGCTTCGCCACACTGCGGCGCATGCCCAAGAGTGAAACGGCCGTCATGCTCACCACCGTGATCGTCACGGTTGCAACGAGCAACCTCGCCTACGGAGTCGTGGTAGGCGTCATCGTGGCCGCGGTCATGTTCGTCAACCGCGTAGCGCATTTTACGCGTGTCGTGGAAGTGGATCGCCCGGATGAAGACACGCGCGTTTACGCCGTTTTGGGTGAGCTGCTGTGGGCATCATCGAATGACCTGGTTTATCAGTTTGATTACACCGGTGATCCGAAAAACGTGGTGATTGATTTGAGCCAGTCCCACATTTGGGACGCCTCCACCGTTGCCACATTGGACGCAATCGAGACTAAGTATGCCGCGAAGGGCAAAAAGGTCACGATTACCGGGCTGAACGAAGCCAGTGCCGAGCGGCACGCCCGGCTCGCGGGGCATCTGGGCGGCGAATAGGTCCCTTTGGGGTATTAGAACTCCGCGGTGCGAGTGGAGGCGCGTGGCTTGCGCCAACTTAGAGCCGTGTCTAGAGCGTGACTTGCGCCAACTTGGAGCGTGTCTAGAACTTGACTTGGCGGGGTTCTGACGGAACCCCTGCTGGAAATGATGCGCATGTTAACTGTTGTGACTCATGTGACAAAAATCTTCGAACAGTTCGGGGGTTGCGTCAGAACCCCGCCAAATCCGGAAGTGCAACACTCCACCCCGACCCCGTGGCAGCGCCGCTGCGGCCATGTGATTCAATTTGTGTCATGCACACGACTCATGCCTTCAACGCGACCGCCGCTATGCGCGCGGAGCGAATGTGCATGATGTCGGCTGCGCGGTAACCGGCCTCAGTACTAAGGCCCCGCTGATCCGCCCCGCAGACGCTGATCAGCCCTTGGAAATCACCCGCAGCCCGAAAGCCCCCGTTTCTTCCGCAGTTTGTGCTGCCTGAACTGGCCGCGCTGGCTTTCTTGATAAGCGCGAAGACTGGCAGCTAGGTCGCGA
>JAJYRW010000131.1 GCA_021793895.1 Actinomycetes bacterium | reverse complement strand
TGCATGGTGACCGTCAGCCCCCGGTCTAAAAACCGGGCGGTGAGCGCTGCAATGGCCAGCACCAGGGAAATTTGCCACGGCCCCGAGCCAATGACGGTGACAATCAGGTCACCCAGACCCACACCAAGCGCGACCCCGAAGGCAAGTTCTGCCACCTTTCGCAAGCGCCGGTCGGAGGTGAATCCCAGGCATACCCACACGGCGATGGGTGCGAAAAATGGCAACTTATGGCCCAGGCCGTAGCGGGCGATGGAGTAGGCGACGCCGGCGCCGATAGCCGCCTGGATGATCGGGATGAAGGCCTGCTCCATCCGGCGCCGGCCATGGCGAATCCGGGCCCGCAACCGCACTTGCGGAATTCGGCGCGATAACCGGCCGATCGGCGAAGTGGCGGGCGGTTGCGGCGGTTTCGTCACTTCTTAGGCGGGGCCACCCCGCGCGGAATCTTGGGCCGCGGCGGGGGCCGGTGGGCCGAAATTCCCTCGGGTGAAACTAGGATTTCTTGGGCCGCGGCCATGTTTTCCACCCACAGCTGCGCATCGGCGGGGGTGGAGCGCCGAATTACTGCCAGCGCGACTGGACCAAGTTCGTGATGTTGCGCGGCCGAAGTAACTTTTCCAACCTCGCGTTCCCCGTTCAAAACCGCCATGCCCGGCTGCGGTAGTTCGTGGGTGGAGCCATCAACAAGCAGTTGGACGATGCGGCGCGGGGGCCGGCCCATGTTGTGCACGCGCGCGATGGACTCTTGCCCGCGGTAGCAGCCCTTTTCCAGGTGCACCGCGGTGCGCAGCCAGTCCAATTCGTGGGGCAGCGTGCGCTCGTCCACATCGGTACCCTGGCGGGGGCGGCCCGCTTCAACCCGCAAAGCCTCTGCCGCCCAGGCGCCGGCCAGATCGATTCCTGCTACGCGCTCTTCTAGTTCTGCGCGGGGTACCAGCCCCAGGCGCCACCAGCGCCGAGCACCGGGGTGTTCCTCATCGGGAGGGCCGTAGCGGGTCCCGCCGCGCAAAGTGCGCGGCCAGGGGTCATCCCAAATAATCGCCGGCGCAATTTTTGGGGTGAGGGTGCCGTCCGGATCGCAGTAACCTACGGCGGCCCACTGCTCGGTGACGTCGGTGACCTCCACGCGCAGCATGAAACGCATGGAATCCAGCCACTTCGCCAGGTCGGCGCCATGCCCGGATTCGGTGATCAGCCAGGTCGTTTCGCCATCGTCGACAACCGATGCGGCGTGTTCGATGCGGCCCTGCGGGTCCAACACCAGCGTCTCCACGCAGATACCGGGCTCTAAGTCAGTTAGGTGCTGGCTCGTAAGACTGTGCAGCCAGGACAACCGGTCGGGGCCGGCAACCGTGACCACGCCCAAATGGGACTGATCGACCACGGCCTTCGACGCGATTAATAGCCGCTGTTCGCGCAGCGGTTCACCGTAGTGCGCGGGCACTCCCGCATCCGCTCCCTTCGCGGCAACCGCTCCGGGACGAAATAGTAATGGAGAAGACAATTGACTCATCCCCTTTCTGGGGTCACTGCAATTATTCCTCAAGCCGGTTCAGCTGCGCCGAGGAGTACGACTGCAACTCGTGGCCAAAGGCCGCCAAATCATGCGCCCACATCAACTTGCCCTGCACGAGGCCGTAAAGCCGGGTCGCCGCTTCTATTTCGGCGCCTGAAGCGGTGCGCGCGATCAGGTCGGTAGCCAAGTCGATGCGCGGCCCATTGGCGATGCCCAAATAAACCGAAACATGGCCGGTGGGTTCGGCAAGTAGCAGTTCAATTTCAATTTGGCGGCTCTCACCCGGCTTGGGTAGGTCCTCCAGCGCCTCTTGGGGTGGCACCCGCCAATACCCGCGCTCGGAGGACCACACCTGACCCACGCCGTCTTCGTCCAGCAGTCGAATTTCGCTGCTGTGGGTCAGGTACGGCCCGCCGTCGTGGCTAATTTCGAGGCGCTGGGTAAAGCGGGCCGGTTCGATGCCCGGATAGCCCAGTTCGCCCTCCCCCACCCAGGTGCCAACCAGCCAGGCCAGCGGAGCAGCCTCGGGTGAAATATTCGGGTCAATGTTGAACACGATTACTCCTTCACCACAGGCGCCGGGCAAGTGTGAATGCGCCCCAAGAAATCCCGAGGCATACCGCGATTAACGCGATGACTACCCCGATTTCAAACATGTGCCGATGGTATCGGTTCTCGGGTGGTTTTGGCCCGCTGACGGGTCTTTAACCAATCAGCACCCGGCCGATGATGTAGATCGCGATTCCCGAGGCCGCCACGGGCAAGGTGACGGACGCCAGCACCGCCGGGCGCTGACCCGCGGTGGGTAAGTGGGCGAAAAGCGAGCGCAGGCTCGCCACTAAAATTCCGGCCATCAAACCAATGAGCAAACCAACTTGTGCGGAAATAATGGGCATCGCCATGCCCACAGCTCCACCGGCCAAACTACCGGCAATGAGGGTCAGCATCGCCCCGAACCAGCCCCGCAGGGGCGCGGCCGCCGCGGCCGAAGCGCCGGCCAATCCCACCGCCGAGGCCACCACGAGGCTTTCCGCCCCGGCCGTCCGCGCCGCGGCTACCCAGCCCGCAGCCGAGGCCAGTACCAGCATGCCGGCCACCATCCCGGCCACCGCTTCCACCAGGCGCGGGCGACCATCGCGCCGCAGCAGCTGGTGGACGAATGCAATAATTACCGCCCCACCCAGGGCGGCCGGTAACCACTTAAGGAGCGGCTCGACGTCCATAATCATCACCGCAGTTACGGAGCCGAATCCGCATAGGGCAAGGACTACGGAAGAGGTGCGCGGGGTGGGCAGGGCGATGAGCCAGGGCCAACCAACTGCCACCGCCATGACCAGGACGAATACGACGCCGACAAGCGCGGTGAGGGAAAAATAGGAGGCGAGCGCCAAAATGGTGGCGACTACCGCGACCATAATTGCGCGCCAGGCCTCGTTCACCGGTTTCTCGCCCTCATTTTGATAGCTAGTATTTTTGGCACTTCCCGCCCGATCGTACCCGCCAAGCCGGTGCCATAGGGAAGTGTGTCAGGTGATTGCCTTGTACGGTGGGATGATGCCCTACAAAGAGGTGTTGACGTGAAAATAGAGGTTCTGTCCGCGCCGCAGGCTGATGATCAACGAGCAATTGTCCAGTTGGCAGCCGCGGCAGAAGCGGAAGACTCAGTTCCCCCCTTCTCAGAACAGCCCCTACTGGATTTGGCTGCGGCGCGCGAAACCCAGCGCCAGGTCGTAATTCGAGACCTCGAAGATGGCGACACGATAGGTGCCGCGCTCATAGATATGGTCGGTGCCTCGGTGGAATTGACCACCCATCCCCAGCGCCGGCGCACCGGCGTGGGCAGCGCACTTTTAACCGCGGTGCGCGGGGAATTGGGCCAGCGGCCGTTCGCGGTTTGGGCGCACGGGGACCTTGAAGGGGCCCGCGGGTTTGCCGATGCGCGGGGTGGAAAGGTCGAGCGCACGCTCCTGTGTTTGGGCCGCAGTTTAAACGACACAGATGACGATGATTTGGCCCCGGTTGAGCGCGATGATGTCGAGCTCACCACGTTTGTGCCAGGGGACGACGACGCGGACCTTTTGCGGGTAAATGCCGCGGCTTTCTCGTGGCATCCCGAGCAGGGGCGGTTCAGTCAAGAAGAATTGGATCAGCGCAAGGGCGCTCCGTGGTTCAACGCCAAGTATTTGCGCTTGGCGCGCACGGATGGGCAAGTTAATGCTTTTGTGTGGGTGAAGCCGCCGATCGGCTCGGAGGAATCAGCCGAGTTGTATGTGATCGGGGTCCACCCAGATGCGCAGGGGCGCGGCCTGGGGCAGTACCTAACCCGCGAGGCGCTCAGTTTGGCGCGCAACATCGGGGCGCGGCGCATGATCTTGTGGACGGAAGACACCAATGAGGCAGCGCTGCGCACCTACGCCGCAACCGGCTTTAGCGAAGACCTGCGCGACGTGCAGTACACGTTTGCTTAAGGCCGGGCGGTAAGGGTTTCCGCGCTTAAGGCCGGGCGGTAAGCATTTCTAGCCAGGCGGCGGGGTGTTCCTGTACATCCCGCAGCGCGGTGAGGGCCGCACCCGCTAAAGCGGCGCCGTCCTTAATTTTCGGGGCGAGGATTTTGGGTTTGGACCACGCCGCGGTGAGCACGCGCTGGGCCATCTGCGCTTCGATGTGCGGCTGAAGCCACGGCAGCAGCGGGGCGTGAAAGCCACCAATAATGATGTTGTTGACGTCGAAAAGGTTGACGACGTCGCTCAGGGTGATTCCAAGCGCGCGCCCAGCGATGGCGATGGCGTTTTCGGCGCGGGTTTGACCGGTCTCAAGCGCCGCGATTAGGCCTTCCACACCGGCGGTGGGTTCCAGCCCGGCGGCGGCCAGAAGTTCTTCTTGCCCCACGCTGCGTTGCAAACAGCCGCGGGCGCCGCACTGGCAAATTTCGCCGTCCGGATCAACCGTGATGTGCCCCAGCTCCGAACTCCAGCCGTGCTGGCCGGCAAATACTTCGCGATCGAGCACGAGCGCGCCGCCAATGCCAATTTCACCGGAGACGTAAATGAAGTTTGATTCCTCGCGAGCGGCTGCTTCCGCCACGGCCGCTAGATTTGCCTCGTTCGCGAGCTGCGTTGTGAAGCCGTCAAAAGCGGAGAAGGTGTCCAGCATTTGTACCGCATCGACGTCGTGCCAGTCCAGGTTGGGTGCCAGGCGCAGTGGGCCGCGCGGCGCATCGACCAGTCCGGGCAGCCCGAGGGTCGCGCCGATTATGACGCCGCCGGTAGCTCGGACTTTTTTGCGAACTTGGGCGACCTGTTCGGCGAGTTTGGCGAGGGTTTCCTTTGCAGAGTGCCGGCGCACGTCTATCGCTTTGACGCTTTGGGCGGCAACCTCGCCGCTTAGATCCAGGGCGCGCACCCCGATATAGTCCACGTTTATTTCTAGGCCCAGGCCGATGATGGTGCTGCGCGCCGGGCTGAGCGGCGTGCCGGGGCGGCCAGCTTTGACGCCGGTGACCGGTTCTAATTCACGCAAAATTCGCGCGGCGAGCAGTTGGTCAACCAGCATTGAAACGGTAGCGCGGGTTAGGCCAGTTTGTACGGCGACCTGGGCGCGGCTCATGGGCTCTTCGGCGTGCAGAATCGTGCGCAAAACCAGACCCAAGTTGTGTTCGCGAATCGATACTTGCCGCGCCGCCGCCGTGGCATTTGCGTTGCCGTTTGTGGACGATGATTTCAG
>JAJYRW010000130.1 GCA_021793895.1 Actinomycetes bacterium | reverse complement strand
TGTCGCGGCCAGCTCCCTGCCATTGCGGCCATACCAGCCGCAGTGTGCGTGCATCATTCATCTCGTGTGCCAATGCCATCATGTCCTTCCGAACCTGTCGCGTGATCCCACGGTCTTTCAATTCTAGTGAGGTAGCTGCAGTGGCGAAGACTTATGGCAGGGAGGTGGTTGCACTAGCGCGCGTCTCTCGATTCAGATGCCGGCGGTTGGTAGAGATGCCGGTCGATCGAGATATGGCGGAGGTCTTCAATTGTGCCTCGGGCGCTGTTCTCCGGGTGCAGATACGTCACCTGCGACATAGCGTCCAAGTATGACTGCTAACGACAACATAAGCGCTAATGAAAATTTGCGGGCGCTCGTACTCAACTGCACTTTAAAACCCGACCCAGCGAGTTCAAGCACGCAACTTCTGGGCCAGCAAATCCTCGACGCCCTGGTAGACCACGGCGTCACCGGTTCTATGGTCCGCGTGGTTGACTATGCGGTTCATCCCGGTGTGGATACCGATATGGGAGCCGGAGACCAATGGCCAGGAATTCGCCAGCAAATTCTCGATGCGGACATTTTGGTGTGGGCCACACCCACGTGGCTGGGCCAACACTCCAGCGTCGCGCAGCGCGTCTTTGAACGCCTGGATGCCGAGATTTCGGAAACCGACGATGTGGGCAGGCCAGTAATGTTCGGCAAGGTGGCCGCCGTGGCAGTGGTGGGAAATGAGGACGGTGCCCATCACATCACGGGCGTTACCTATCAAGCTCTTAGCGATGTGGGGTTCACCATCCCCGCCCAAGGAGTCAGTTATTGGAATGGCCAGGCCATGCATTCCACAGACTATAAAGATCTCGATGAAACACCGGAGATGACCGCCACCACGACCGCTACTTTGGCCGCCAATGCCGTCCACCTGGCGCGACTGCTGACCAGCGAGAACTATCCAGTCACATAGAGGTTTAATAACTCTAGGTCTCCAGAACCGATGCAAGGCGCTCGCGAACTTCCTTACGCAACACCTTGCCCAGCATCGATTTAGGCAATTGCGATACCGCGACGATCTCACGCGGGACCTTATATGCCGCAAGTCGCTCCCGGCACCAATTGCGCACCCCTTCAACATCAAGCTCTGCGCCCGATCGCATGACTACCTCGGCCACAACTCGTTCGCCCCCGTCGCTGCGCGGTAATCCCACGACCGCGGCGTCTTCAACATCCTCATGCGTACGCAGCACGCCCTCAACCTCGGTCGGGGCAACATTGAAGCCACCGGTGATGATTAGTTCTTTGACGCGATCAACAATCGTGGTAAAGCCATCCTCGTCCACGGTGACCAAATCGCCGGTGCGAAGCCAACCATCCGGGAGGAGAGTGGCCTCAGTTTCTTCGGGCGCATTCCAATACCCTTGAAAAATCTGCGGGCCACGCAGTAAGAGCTCGCCGCGTTCGCCCTGTGGAACATCAACAGTTGGATTATCCGGATCAACTACGCGCATCTGGGTGCTGGGAAAGGGAACGCCAATCGTGCCTGTTCGCCGGGTGGGATGGAACGGGTTTCCTAGCGCAACGGGCGATGATTCGGTAAGGCCGTAACCTTCAACGAGGAGGCCACCGGCCACACTTTCCCACAGCTCAACGATGTCGTCAGTGAGATTCATGGCGCCGGAAATGCAGAATTTAGCCGACTCTAAACTGATCCCGCGCTCGATGGCACGCTGGGCCGTCCGATCATAGATCGGAGGAACGGCACAGTAAACGGTTGGCGGAGTGCGCCGGGCGGCATCTAGGACCAGGTCAACGTCAAAAGTGGGAAAGAGGACAATTCGGGCCCGCTTGAGAATGCCAAACGTTAGATACAGCGTCATTCCAAAGGCGTGGAACATGGGTAGCACCGCGTAAATTACTTCCTTCCCATCCACGGCATCGTGCATCCACGCCGCGCCCTGCAGCGCGTTGGCATAGAGATTGCGGTGGGTGAGGATTGCGCCCTTTGCTCTTCCGGTCGTGCCGGACGTGTACTGGATTACGGCGCTATCGCTGATATCAGGTCGCGGGTGTGACTGGGCTAAAGCGGGTGCTTTCAGCAGGTCTTCCCACGGCATCGTCCCCGGAGCGGGGCCCGTGAGGCGATTGCGCATCTCCCGCAGTTTAGGTACCGGCAACTTAAGGGCCAGGCGTTTCCCGGTGGGGAAAGCTCGCAGCAAATTCACTGAGACGATGTGGTCGATTTCAATATCGGCTGGTTGCTCCCGCAGTTTTGCCACCGCCGCGTCCCAGGCAATAACGACGCGGGCGCCATGGTCTTCGAACAGGTGGCGCAACTCGCGCGCGGTGTACAGCGGATTATGTTCCACCACGACGGCACCCAACCGGAGCGCTGCATAAAATGCCACGACGTGCTGCGGGCAGTTCGGCAAAATCAGCGCCACCCGATCACCGGCCCGAACCCCGAGGCGGCGCAGCCCCTCAGCGGCACGGGAGATTTGATCGCCTAGTTGCTGGTAAGTGGTCTTGCGTCCAAAGAATTGAAGAGCAACGCCGACCCCGCCCAGTCGAATGGCCTCTTCGCACATTTCGACCAGAGAGGTCGGCGGAATCTCAATTTCGGCCGGAACACCGGGTTGATAATGCTGTACCCAGGGGTGGTTTTCAGTCATGGCCCCATCTTTGCAGGGCCGCTCATTTTGCGGAAACTGTGCCACTCATGCCGGCGCGGGGATGCTGCGCGGGCGCTTAAACAAGAACGCGGTGCCCACCGCTATCAACCCGAAGCATCCGGCGAGCCCAAAACCCGCGGCAAGGCCGCGGGCGTCGGGAATTTCCCCGGCAGTGCGGCTCGCAAGCGCGGCAACTGCGACAAATACTGAGGCTCCCAGCGCACCGGAAACCTGCTGGAGAGTGGCGAACAGCGCGCTTCCGTGGGAGTGAAGGTCATCGGGCAACGCTCCGAGGGCATCAGCCATCAATGGCGTCATCATGGTGCCCAGCGAGAGCATCAACAAAACGTGGGTGGCAATTACCAGACCGAGGGGAGCCCCAGCGCCCAGAGCGGCGAACAGCCACAGAGCCGCCGCCATTCCAATTGCTCCGGGAATCATCAGCGGCCGGGCCCCAATACGGTCATATAGGGTTCCGGCCGGGCGCGAAACTGCCGCCATCGCAAGCCCACCAGGAAGCAGCGCGAGGCCGGCGGCAAAAGTTCCATGCCCCAAAACACTTTGCAGATAAATCGGCAGCAAAATCGCCCCAGCGCCCAACAGTGCCATAAACACCAGCACCGACATCACCACTCCCAGGCGGAAACGAGCGAAGCGCAGCGTACGCAAGTCCAGCAGTGGGCGATCCTGCCCTTGTAAGACAATTTGGCGCCATACGAAAGAAACGAGGGCCACGGAACTGACCGCGAGTGCTATCCAGGGCAAATACGCAACTTCCGCCTGTCCGATAGATGAAAGTCCATAAACCAGGCCGGCAAAACCGAGTGCGGAAAGCACGACCGAACCCACATCAAGCGGAGTGTCTTTTCGCTGTGAAGGTACCTGTAAAAAGAAGAAGCCGATCGCAAACAAAATTAGGGTTAGGCCAAGTACGAGCCAAAACATCCAACGCCATGTCAGGGCCGCCAGTACGGCCCCGCCCACGGTAGGCCCGATGGCTGGGGCCACCCCAATGACGATGGAGATTGTTCCCATCATCGCTCCGCGCTTATAGGCCGGCACCAACCGCATAACCGAGGTCATCACCAGTGGAATCATCACGGCCGTCCCGCAGGCTTGCACAATGCGTCCAGCCAGCAGCGCCTGAAAATTCGGGGCAATTGCACACAGGGCGGTGCCCAGCGTGAAAGAACTGACAGCCGTTAAGAAAATAGCGCGCGGAGCAAAGCGGTCAATTAGGAAACCGGTGGTGGGAATCACCACGCCCATGGTCACCAAAAAACCGGAAACGAGCCACTGCGCAGTCGATGCGGTTACCGAAAGTGTCCGGGCAAGTTGTGGCAGCGCGATCGAGACAATCGTCTCGTTCAAAATCATGATGAATGCGGCGACCACCATTACGCCGATGATGACGTTGGTTTTCGACGGGGTTTGATCGCGGCGACGCGCGGCAGAAAAACTCACAAGAGAAACCTATATTTCCGATTTTGAAAAGGTAGCGGCGGGTAACGATTGACCGCCATGGCGGTGGTTGTCAACTGTTATTTTGGCTGCGCGGAATTGCCAGCGAGATCAAGCCGGCACCCACCGCGATCACGCAAGTCAGTGCCAAAGCCAGCCCGTAAGCACTTAAGGTCGGCACCGCGGAGCCTCCTACCTGATGGACCATAGATGCCAAGATCACGCCCAAGACCGCCGAGGCGGACGTCGTCCCTAATGAGCGCATAAGGGCGTTGAAACCATTAGCGGCCGCGGTTTCAAACAGCGGGACCGCCTGCAAAATTGACGCTGGGATCGCCCCAAAAGCTAGCCCAATTCCTGTTCCGACGATAAGGCCTGCCAGCGATAAAAGCACCAGGGTCGTGACAATCAAAGACGTTTCTGCCGGGCCGGGGGCGCGGTTTCCAATCGTCAGCAGCGTAGTGACTGCCGCCGCATAACCCGTTGCAATCACGCCTCCGGCCCACGTCAGCGTGACTTTCGGCCCGCGCGCGGCCGAGATGCGCGCCCCGACACCGGATACGGCCATCATTCCAATTCCCATGGGCATCATCCACAGCCCCATTGCGACCATGGACTGCCCCAGCCCGTACCCAGTTTCAACCGGTAGTTGAATCACGGGCGGAATGAGCAGGTTCATTGCATACATGGTGAACCCGAAGAGGACCGAGGCCAAATTGGTTAGCAAAACAGCCGGGAGCCGCGCGGTGCGAAGGTTGACTAGCGGCTCGTCCCGATTTGCCTGATAGATACCCCAAATAGCCAAAATAATTACCGAACCAACCAGGCAGCCAATCGTCGCGGGGGAGACCCAGCCCCAATCTGCACCCTTCGAGATTCCCAGCAGGAGCGGAACCAGACCGACCATAAGACCGATGGCACCCAACACGTCAAAACGCGCGCTCGTTTTGGCCACGGGCAGGGTGGGGATCAACCACATCAACGCGACCCCAACCCCAACGCCGGCCACCGCGACCGCCAGAAACAAAAATCGCCACGAAGCAAGCTGGGCAACGGCAGCTGCCAGCGGCAGCCCCAGTGCTCCCCCGATGCCCATCGATGAACTCA
This sequence comes from Actinomycetes bacterium, assembly GCA_021793895.1. The sequence goes on along the minus strand of JAJYRW010000130.1, from coordinate 80 downwards.
TAAACGCGATCGCCTGCCCGGCCCGTTCGCGCGGCAAAAGTTCGTGCATCAAAGCAATTCCCAACGGGATAAGGGATCGG
>JAJYRW010000129.1 GCA_021793895.1 Actinomycetes bacterium | reverse complement strand
AAGACTTCGTGAGATAGTTCCCGTTCGCGTCCGTGCTCCACTTGGGGTCATCGGAGACGAGGTACAAGATTCCCTCGATCAGGCCCCACAGCGCACCGATACCGCAGGTCAAGATCGTTACTACGAGCTGCCACACACCGATATTGGTGTACCCGAAGTAGAAGCGGTGGACGCCCCAACCGCCCATGAAGATTCCCAGGTGGCCGGCGACGAGCTTCGTCTTTGGACTGGCCGGAGGCTGGCCGGGGTAACCGCCCTGCGGCGGGTGAGGGGGTTGGCCACCCTGTGGGGGCTGACCGCCGTACGGGGGCTGCCCGCCCGAAGGCGGAGGCATCTGCTGGCTCATTTGTGTGTCCTTTGTAGTTGGTCATTCACGGCGTTGCGCCAATCGACGGTATGCTAGCAACCGCTGACCTTCCACGGGAAGGTTTTCGCGGGTGTAGTTCAATGGCAGAACTCCTGCTTCCCAAGCAGGTAGCGCGGGTTCGATTCCCGTCACCCGCTCGATCTGGGGGCAAATTCGCCAATGGAGGCCACATGTCTCATGCTCTTCCCCACACCGAAATTGACGTTCTTGTCGACTGCGACACGGGGCTCGATGATGCCCTGGCTCTCATGCTGTTATTCCGAGTCCCGGGGGTGCGGGTACACGCTGTTACCTGCGTAAACGGCAATGTTGGGGTGGACCACGTCACCCGAAATACCTTGTCCGTTCTCGACGTTATTGGGGCGCCCGATGTGCCCGTGGCGCGCGGCTGCCCCCAACCACTGGCTTCGGAGCGCGTCGATGCTTCGTGGATTCACGGCGAGGCGGGTCTGGGCACGGTCGTCCTGCCCGAATCGGATCGCAAGCTCGTTCCGCAACACGCCGTAGAACTCATGCGATCCACTCTCATGGAGGCGGAATCACCCCTGACGCTGATTGCCTTAGGACCGCTGACAAATCTCGCCGTGCTGTTCACCGCCCACCCGGAAGTCAAAGACAAAATCGAGCGGCTCATCGTGATGGGCGGCTCCGCGGCGGCGGGCGGTAATGATGATGCGGCCGCAGAGTTCAATTTCTTCGCCGATCCCGAGGCCGCAGATATCGTGCTGCGAGCCGGCATTGAGACGGTCATGTATGGCTTGGATGTTTTCAACCGCTTGGCATTAAGTAAGGACGACGTCGCGCAGCTTGCGGCGTCAACCGATCCGGCCGCGCAACTCGCGAGCAAGCTATTGGTGGGCTATAACCTGTTGGGCGATGCTGGAGCCGTAGCAACAGCGCTGTGGCCCGATGGTGCCGAGACTGCGAAGCACCCCACCGTGGTGGAGTTGGCAGGCAAGTACACGAGGGGAATGTCGCTGGTGGACCGCCGCCCTGCTGATCGGCGCGGGCCACATGAAGATCGCACCCGACCAGAGATCAATATCACGTGGGAGGTTGATCAGCCGCTGTACGTTTCCCGCTTCTTGGCGGCGGTCACATCTCAAGGCTGAGGCGCTCTTTGCGATAGTGAAGGCGTGATGGCTAATAATTCTTCCCGTCCGATCCTGTTCGACCTTGATGGCACGCTCGTGGAATCGGGGCCTTCAATCATGACGAGCATTCGGCATGCGCTTGGGCAAGTCAAGGGTCCCGAGCTCGATGAGCCCGCACTGCGCTCGTTTATTGGGCCGCCCCTGCGCGTCAGCTTTCGCGATATTGCGGGGCTGCGCGGGCAGCAGCTCGAAGACGCGCTGGAAATTTATATTGCGCACCAATTAAAAACTGGGATCGACATGGTCGTTCCCTATGACGGGATTCCGCAGTTGCTGGCAGAACTGCGAGCCGCGCGGGTGCCGCTGGCCGTTGCGACCTCGAAGCGCACCGAAAACGCGTTCCGGGTGTTGGAGCACACCGAATTGCTGGACTTCTTTGAGATCGTGTCCGGCGCCGAGCCGGGCCGCATGGAAAAGCGCCATTCCATCGAGACAGCCCGGGTTGGTCTTGCGGCAGCCGACGTTGACCTCGATGATGCGCTCATGATTGGCGACCGCATTCACGATATTGATGGAGCAGCCCATTTTGACATGGATTGCATTGCGGTGACGTGGGGTTATGGCACGGCGGATGAGTGGGCCCGGGCGGATGAAGTTGTCGAATCCGTGCCCGAATTACGGGATCGTCTGCTCGCCGGTATCTGACACGTTGTCACCTTTTGGGGCCCCGGGGTTAATTTCGCAACATTATTGTGTAAGAATTCGGTCAAATGCCAAAAATTGAGGCCGGATCCCTAAGCGAACACCGCGCGCAAGTACGTGCGCGCCTGTTCAGTGCCTTGTCGCGCCTCATGCACGACCGCGGCTTTGAAGCCATCACCATGGCAGACATTGCCAACGAGGCTGGCGTGGGCCGCACCGCAGTGTATAACCACTTCGCGGATAAGGAAATGCTGCTTCGGGCATTTTGGAATGAAGAAACGCAGCGGTATGTGGCGGAGCTGAAAGCCGCACTCGAGGGAATAACGGACCCGGTGGAGCAATTACGCCGGTATGTGCGCAAGCAAGCAAAACTGACCTCGGTCTATCACCTGCCGCCGGGCGCAGATTATCGCTCAATTCTTTCGCAAAGCGCGCTGTCGCGGATGCGAGAGCACGCGCAAGTTGTCAGTGCCCTATTGCGTTCGATTATTGAAGACGGGATCGAGCAGGGGGAATTTCCGCCCCAAGATATTGACTCGGTGTTGACCCTCATTAACGCCTCGATCAACGGCCAGCGCTTCCCCGAGGCGGGCCCCGAACTTGAGCGCGCCGCTAATGCAGCAGAACTTTTTGTCCTGCGGGCCGTGGGCGCCAGCACGGAAGCCACCGTGCGCACGAACCCACTGCCAGAACTAAGCACCTTCTCCTAGAACGCAGGCTTACCGCTTCACACCGGAGTTAAGATTAGGCAAGGCTTACCTAACTGCGCTATAATGCAATTCGATCATCTATTTCTGAAATAAGACTCGCGGCCCGCCCCGGCCTTCCCAGCGCATTTTGGAGTTTCTCGTGACCGCTCTTGCCACAGATACGCTCGCTCTTGCGGCGAAGTTGCGTACTGCCACCTCTGCTGAGCACACCGAGGCCGAAAACATGGCCTTTGTGACCAAGTTGATGGGCGGCGAACTGCCGATTTCCGCGCTGGCCGATTTTCATGCACAGCATCACGCCATTTACAGCGCCCTCGAGCAGGCCGGAGACAATCTGGCACAAGACCCCGTCGCGCGCCCGTTTCTATTTGAGGAACTGCGTCGTCTGCCCTCACTCGAGGCTGACCTGGCCTTCCTCATCGGCGAAAACTGGCGCGAGGAGGTTGCGGTCACGGATGCCGCCCGCGTCTACGCCCAGCACATCACGGACGCGACCAACTGGGCTGGCGGATATATCGGCCACGCCTACGTCCGATACCTCGGCGACCTCTCGGGCGGGCAGGCCATTGGCCGCTTAATGCAGCGCACCTACGGACTGGAGCGCGACGGCATCAGCTTCTACCACTTCGAAGGCGTCAAGCCCAAGCCGTTTAAGGACAACTACCGCGCCCTCCTAGACGGCGCGGCGCTCACCGCCGATGAGCAGGCTCGCGTTGTTGAAGAGGCCAAAATCGCGTTCCGCATGAACACCGCAATGTTTGCCGAACTCGGCGCCCGTCACTGCTAGAACTACTAATTTTCCGCGAAAAATAGCCCAGTTCGCTGACACTGTGTCACAAAACCTTCCCCCGCAATCACGTTAGGCTTAAGCCGGCATGTCACGTCGTAGCAGCAAAATTTTCCCGCGATTTATCGCCGCCGCGCTCGCGGTTCCGGCGCTAGCGGGTGCTGCCCTTCTCGCCGCTCCAACTGCTTTTGCGGAAACCACCGAAACCGGGCCCGATGGCCAAGAGCTAACGGTGTCGCAAACCGCACTCGAGCCCGAGGGCAGCAAGGTCACCATCACTGGCACCGGATTTCGCGAGGACGTGGGGATCTATGTGGCCCTGTGTGTTATCCCAGAAACCGGTGAAGCTCCCGGGCCCTGCCTTGGTGGCGTCGATATGACGGGTGAGTCAGGTTCTTCCGTTTGGGTCGCCACCGACCCGCCCGCATATGCCGAAGGGTTAACGACCCCGTTTGAAGACGGTGGCAGTTTCGAAGTCGAGATTTCCGTAATGGCCGACGACGGCCACACCGACTGCCTCGACCCCTCTGTCGCGCCCGAGGGCTGCGCCATTTCAACGCGCGCCGATCACACCCGCGGCTCCGACCGCAGCGCCGATATTCTCATTCCCGTAACATTTGACGGCGAAGCTGAAGAAAATGAAGAACCGGCGGCAGAACCGACCAACGAGCCCACCGAAGAACCGTCCGCCGAACCCACTGCGACCGAAACGGCTGCGCCAGAGCCCACCGACGACGTCCAAAATGATGCTGAAACCGCGGAAACTGCGGAAGATGACACCGAATCGTCCGGAAACTCCACCGCGCTCGTAATTTTGATCGTGGCCATAGTTCTTGGCGTCGTAGCCGGCGTCACGGCCGTCGCATTTGCGAACCGCCGCAAGCGGCAAGCCGCGCGCGCCGCAGCCCTGGAACGCCAGGCCGGGGAATCCGACGACGCGGCCGAGGATCAGGGCGGTGGCGATCAGTGACCCGCTCAGGCCGTTGGAAATCAATGGCTTGGGGCGCCGTTGCGCTCATTGTCCTTTCAGCGTGCGGCACCTCCAACGCCCAACCCCCGCCTTCCCCCACCGCTGTAGCGCAGGAAGTCGCTGAGGGGCCGCGCACCGCAGAAATCGCCGAACATGACGTCAACCCGATCGTCGAGGATCCTGCGCCAGAATTGCCAGTCACCGTCAAGTCCTTCGACGGCGTCGACGTCAAGGTCACCGATGTGTCGCGCATCGTGACAGTCGACATGTACGGCACCTTGACCGAAACGGTCTTCTCACTCGGCCTGGGCGACAACGTTGTGGGGCGCGATACATCTTCCGACTTCCCGGCCGCTGCTGATGTGCCTATCGTTACAGTCGGAGGCCACGACTTGTCGGCCGAATCGATCCTCGATTTGGACCCGTCCGTGGTGCTCACCGACACCACAATCGGCCCGCGCGAAGTGCAGGAACAACTGCGCCAGGCCGGAATTCCGGTGGTCTACTTTGATCCGGAGCGCACACTAGATGGCATCCCGGAATTCATCATGGACGTCGCCACCACCCTGGGCATTCCCGACGCCGGGACGCAACTCGTCGAGCGCACCGAGCAGGAACTCGATGCCGCCTTGGAACTGTCGACGCACGTTGCAAACCCCCCGCGGAT
>JAJYRW010000128.1 GCA_021793895.1 Actinomycetes bacterium | reverse complement strand
TGAGGACGAACAGCAAGACAGCGATGACTACCGTGATTATGAGGCGTATGAAGAGCCGGAGGCACCGGTGGAACGCGAACAAGACGCACAGGTAACCCCCATTTCCCGAGCGCCACAGCGCTCGCAAACCCCGCGTAATAACAGCGCGGCAGATCTGCGACGAATTTCTACCGTTCACCCGCGCACGTATAACGACGCCAAGGTGATTGGGGAGTCTTTCCGCACCGGGACGCCGGTCATCATGAACCTCAGTGACATGGATGACTCGGATGCCAAGCGGCTGGTAGATTTTGCCGCCGGGCTGGTCTTCGGCTTACATGGTGCAATAGAGCGAGTAACGAATAAAGTTTTCTTACTCTCCCCAGCCCATGTGCAAGTCGCGTCGGAGGGTAAAGAAGATAACGCTCAGGTGGGTTTATTCAACCAGAGTTAGTGATTAGTACACGTGCGTCTTATTGCTGAGGGACTATACGTCCTGATCTGGCTTTTCCTGATCCTGCTCCTTTTACGGGTTGTTATCAGTTGGATTCGGGCTTTCAGCCGTACCTGGAGACCGCGCGGTCTCGTTTTGGTTTTGGCTGAGGGAATCTATACGATTACTGACCCGCCGGTGAAACTGGTGCGAAAGATAATTCCATCTATTCAGTTGGGCATGGTACGAATAGATCTGTCAGTTTTGATTTTGTGGATTGCTTGCCTATTCGCATTATCATTAATCGGGTCGCTGGCGAACTCGTTACAGTGACTTGAAAATTGCATGTCCTGATACGTATGGCGCTAAACTGCGGCTAGCGTGTCTTGTTATAAGAGGATTCTCACGGTACGGCGTGAGAACGAACCGTATTACTGAGGAGACAATCTCATGGCTCTGCTGACGGCCGAGGACGTATTAAATAAGAAGTTCCAGGCCACTCGGATGCGCGAGGGATACGACCAAGATGAGGTCGATGATTTCCTCGACGAGGTTGTGGAGACTTTTGCCAAGTATGAGCAAGAGAATCACGAACTGAAGGCGCGCCTGGCTGCCGCCGAACGTCGAGTGGCTGAATTGGAAAACGCTCCGGCCGCTGCCGCACCGGATGTGGAAGAAAATCCCGCCCCGGCCCAGCCGGAATACGCTACGCCCGAGCCCGTGCAAGAAGCACCGGCCCAGCCTGCCCCGGCTCAGCCCGCCCCGGCCCAGCAGCAAATGAGTGAGCCCGAGTCCGCCACCGGAATGCTCGCACTGGCCCAAAAGCTGCACGATGACTATGTGCAGGCCGGTAACGAGGAGCACGATCGCATTATTGGCGAAGCCCGACGCGAGGCCGAGCAGATCGTTGGCGAAGCGAAGCAGGAACAGGAACGCACCCGCAACGAGCTGGAGCAGGAACGTTCAGTACTCGAGCGCAAGATCGACGAACTGCGCGTCTTTGAACGTGACTACCGCACCCGCATGCGCAGTTATCTGGAAAAGCTGCTGAGCGAGGTCGACAACAAGTCAGCCGGCAGTGCCAGCGCCAACCCCCTGGGCAACTAGTCTTTAGCGCACCCGCCCCTTTAAGCAGTGCGCTGTGATGGGACCGGCCCTTTAACCAGCATCGTTTGAAGCGGTCTGCCCCTGCCAGTGTCACCCTTTTTGCCGGTTGCGCCCTTCGGGCGCGATCGGAGGGCGTGGCGTAGCGGTAGTTTGACCCTGCTCGGGGTGGGGTAGTTGCCCCGTGGGAGACTTCAGCGTGATGAAAGACGCTGATTCCACTTCGGCTTCTGAGCCGTCCCGCGCCGCGGCGAAGAGTAACCGCGGCCGTGGTTTTCGCCCCGTTGTCTGGTTTGCCATAATCGCCGCGACGGTTGTGATCATTGATCAGATCACAAAGTTCATTGCCGAAAACGCGTTAGCGACCGGGCAGCGCATCGACCTAGTGGGCGATTTACTGGGCTTACGCCTGGTTTATAACGCCGGCGCGGCGTTCTCCTTCGGTACGGGCGCTACTTGGCTGCTGTCAATCTTGGCGACCGCAGTAGCGGTGGTTATTATCCGGATCGCGCCGCGCGTGACATCGCTTGCTTGGGTGTGGGCACTATCTCTGCTTTTGGGCGGGGCAGTGGGTAACCTCGTCGATCGCTTTTTCAAGGCTCCGGGTTTCCCCCAGGGCCACGTAGTTGACTTCATCGACTACGGCATATTTGTCGGTAATCTTGCCGACGTCGCAATTGTCTTAGCCGCGATTTTCATGGTCCTTCTGGGTGTGCGCGGGGTCGATCTCGAAGCACCGCGCCCGGCCGCCGGCCCGCCCACTGCCAGCACCAGCCCCGGCGAGGCGGATAACACCGGCGCTGCTGACACTTCCGAGGCCCGCAGTGCATCTGAGGCCCCGGAGCGTAATGAGGGCTCGACAAGCGATGAATAACGCTGCAAGGCGCTATTTGCCAGTCCCCGATGGCCTAGTTGGTGAACGCCTGGACGTGGGCCTTACTCGGATGCTGGGCATTTCTCGCTCCCTGGCATCCAAGCTCGCTGAAGACGATGCGGTGATAGTTGATGGCGTTCCCGGGCGAAAATCTGATCGGCTCATGGCCGATTCGTGGGTCGAGGTGTTTTTACCGCAGGAAGAGCACTCCAGCGATGGAATCGAAGCCGAACCCGTACCCGGCATGCCGATTCTCTATGACGATGACGACATTGTGGTGGTCGATAAACCGGTGGGGGTAGCCGCGCATTCATCGGTGGGGTGGACGGGCCCGACGGTTTTGAGCGGATTAAAAGCGGCCGGCTACCGCATCACCACATCGGGGGCATCCGAGCGCCAGGGGATCGTCCAGCGCTTGGATGTTGGAACCTCCGGGGTGATGGTTGTTGCCAAATCTGAAGTGGCGTATTCGGTACTTAAGCGCGCATTTCGCCAGCGCACCGTCATCAAGCACTACCACGCGCTAGTTCAGGGGCATCCCGATCCGCTTTCGGGCACGATTGATGCCCCGATTGGCCGCCACCCAAGTTATGATCACCGGTTTGCGGTAACTCGCGATGGTAAGGCCAGCATCACGCACTATGACCTGCTGGAGGCCTTCGCGGGGGCCTCGCTGGTGAAAATCAATCTCGAAACTGGTCGGACACATCAAATTCGGGTGCACTTCTCCGCGCTGCGGCACCCGCTTGTTGGTGATATCACCTACGGAGCGGACCCGCGCCTCACCGCTGAATTGGGCCTTACCCGGCAGTGGTTACATGCCACCGGAATTGAGTTTGAACACCCCACCACGGGCAAGTGGATCAGTGTTGAAAGTGCGTATCCCCAGGATCTTGAGGACGCGCTGGAGGTTTTTCGAAACCGAGCCTAATCCGAAACGTCCCACCCCGTCTCTAGAATGGGCTGCAACATCACTTAACCACCACGGGCAAGGAGTCGCTGCACTGTGTCAAGGACCATTTCGGGGCAGGATTTCGTCCACCTGCACGTTCACACCGAGTATTCAATGCTTGACGGTGCCGCCCGGTTGGATGAGCTCTTTGCTGAAGTAGATCGCGTGGGTCAAACCGCTATCGCCATCACCGACCACGGTTACCTCTTTGGCGCCTTCGAGTTTTGGTCCAAAGCCCGCGCTGCGGGAATCAAACCCATAATCGGGGTCGAGGCCTACCTAACGCCCGGAACCGCCCGCACCGACCGCACCCGGGTGCAGTGGGGGGAGCGCCATCAAAGTAGGGACGACGTTTCGAACCGGGGCGCCTATACCCACCTGACGCTGTTGTCACGTACGACGGCCGGGATGCACAACCTGTTTCGCATGTCTTCGTTGGCCTCGTTGGATGGCCACTTTCACCATCCCCGGATGGATCGCGAGTTGCTCAACACCTACTCCGACGGTCTTATTGCCACCACCGGCTGCCCCTCGGGAGAGATCCAAACCCGCCTGCGTCTGGGCCAGTATGAAGAAGCCCTGGCGGCCGCGGGGGAATTTCAGGACATCTTCGGCAAGGATTTTTACTATGTCGAACTGATGGATCACGACCTGGAGATCGAAACGCGCGTGCGGGAAGACCTCCTGCGGTTGGCAAAAGCCATAAATGCGCCGCTGGTTGCCACCAATGACCTGCACTACACCAGGCAGGAGGACTATAAAAACCACGAGGCGCTCCTGGCACTCCAATCGGGGTCAACGCTTTTGGAACCCACCTACGATGAGGGCGGTAAGCGGTTTGCCTTTAGCGGATCGTCCTACTACGTGAAATCGGCAGCGGAAATGCACGAGTTATTCCGCGACCTGCCCGAGGCGCTTTCGAATACGCTGCGCATCGCAGAACAGTGCGAGGTGGAATTTCGCACCGTTGATGAGGGCGCAAACTTCATGCCGCACTTTCCAGTGCCCGAGGGGCAGGATGAAACCTCCTGGTTCATCTCCGAGGTGGAACGCGGCCTGCATAACCGCTACCCCCAGGGCATACCTGATGACGTGCGCAAGCAGGCCAACTATGAGACCGACGTCATCGTGCAGATGGGTTTTCCTGGCTACTTCCTAGTTGTGGCCGACTTCATCGAGTGGGCTCGCGGTCAAGGCATTCGAGTCGGGCCCGGGCGGGGTTCGGCCGCCGGTTCCATGGCCGCATACGCGATGGGTATTACCGATATTGACCCGCTGGAACACGGCCTTATTTTTGAGCGGTTCCTCAATCCCGAGCGCCTGTCATGGCCCGATGTGGACGTGGACTTCGATGAGCGCCGCCGCGGGGAAGTTATCAAGTACGTCACTGATAAATATGGCAGCGATAAAGTCGCACAAATTGTTACCTACGGCACAATTAAAGCGAAGCAGGCCCTCAAAGATGCCTCGCGGGTGCTTGCGCACCCCTTCGCGATGGGGGAGAAGCTCACCAAGGCGATGCCGCCCACCGTTATGGGGTCTGACATTCCCCTATCGGGCATTTTCGATCCAGAGCACCCCCGCTACTCGGAAGCCGAAGAGTTTCGCCAGCTGTATGAGTCGGATCCCGAGATCCAAAAGGTAGTAACCCTGGCGCGCGGCCTTGAGGGGCTAAAGCGGCAGTGGGGCGTGCATGCCGCGGGCATCATCATGTCCTCTGAGCCACTCATCGATGTCATTCCGATCATGCGCCGGGAACAAGACGGTGCGATCATCACCCAGTTTGACCAGCCCACAAGTGAGTCGCTGGGGCTGATCAAGATGGACTTTTTGGGGCTGCGAAATCTCACGATTTTAGATGATGCCCTAGCCAATATCGGCATGAACAACAAGGAACCCATCAAGATTGAGGATGTTCCGCTTGATGACCGGCCCACCTATGACCTTCTTTCTCGCGGGG
>JAJYRW010000127.1 GCA_021793895.1 Actinomycetes bacterium | reverse complement strand
TCTTGACGCGATTCCGGCGCAGGTTTCGCAGTAGGCGCGATCGGGTGGCAGTTCGAAGTCCGAGCCGAATGCTTCGTCTTGATGATGGGAACCCATTCCGCCGGTGATATAGGTGCGGCGGGCGAGCGTGTTTTGATACTGGCGCTCGATGGCGTCGACGAGTTCACGGTCATCAAGTTCTACGCCGGCATCGACCGCTCCGGCGGCCAGATACAGTGCGCGAACGGCGTGTCCGCGCAGCACGGTTGCCTCCCGCACCGGAATATCGTCTTGGAAGTACGCGCGCCCGAATTCGAAGTCCTTAAGGGCGCCATGGCCGCGGCGGTCAATAAAGAGTAGGGCCTGATCGAGGTAGCGTTTTTCACCAGTGGCTCGGTAGAGCTCGGCCAGGGCGACCTCAATTTCCGGGTGGCCGCCCACGCTTTGAATCCCCTGTGGGCCGAACATGTCGCATACGTGGTCGGCGGCGCGCAGCGCAATTTTTACCAGCAGATCGTCGGAACCGTTCCCGGTGCGCAAGCGGGCAACTGCGGCCTGGATCAGGTGCCCGTAATTATAAAGTTCGTGCCCCATTTCGAGATTTACGTAGCGGGGACGCTGACCGGGGTTACCGAATTTGGTGTTGAGGTAGCCATCGGGTTGTTGGCATTTGGCGATCAGTTCAACTATTTCGTCATAGCGCGCTTCGAGCTCCGGGTTGGGTTGGCGCCCCAGCTCCCAAGTGATGGCTTCCAGCAGCTTGTAGACGTCGGAGTCTGAGAACTCGCGGCCGCGGCGCTCAGCGCTAAGAGTGCCGCGCAGTTGAGCGGAGAAGTTGTTAATCCAACCTTCTTTTTCTTCCCAATAAAGACAGTGCGGGATTATTGCGTCCCGGTTAAGTTCCTGCCGATGGGCCCAATACCCGCCCTCAATGGTGATTTCTTTTAAGCCCAGGGGCTGAAGTGCCGTCTCTTTGACGGGAGAAACGGGCGCAATCAGTCCGCTAGTAACTACTGAAGACATTCTTTTACTCATCCTTTAACAGCACCGGAGGTGAACCCTCTGATGTAATGCTTTTGGAACGACAGGAACAGGACAACAGCTGGAATCGCCAAAACAATTACCCCCGCGGTAGTGATTCCATAATCGATTACGCCCATTGTTTGCTGGCGCATATTCACCATCGCAAGCGGTAGTGGCGCGTTTTTTGGTCCCACGAGGAAGAGTGGAACCATAAAGTCGTTCCACGCGATCAAGAAGACGAACAGTCCCACAGTGATTAACGGCGCCCGTACGGACGGGAGCATCACTCGCCAAAAGGCTTTGAGTTGGCCGCAGCCATCTAGCAGCGCAGCTTCCTCCAGTTCTTGTGGAATCGCTTCGAACGCGTTGCGCATCATGAAGGTCGCAAAGGGAAGCTGGAAAAGTGCGAGCACCAAACCCACGCCCACGAGGCTGTCTTGCAAGCCGATCTTGTTCATCCAGACAGCCAGGGGGATTAACAGCGCCGCGTAGGGCACCATGAGGATCGCCAAGACAAGCAGGAATACGGTGTTCTTTCCGCGGAAATTAAAGCGGGCGAAGCCGTAGCCTCCTAAAGCGCCGGCAGCTAATGCGGTTCCGACTGCCACGAAGGAAACAACTACCGAGTTCCACAGGTAGGTGCCCAGGCCCTCGCCGTATCCCATGAGGGCCTCGTAGTTGCCCAAGCCAAACCCGTCGGCTTGGGAGGTGGCGGAATTGGGTGCCACTGAGCTGTAGAGAACCCAGAAGATCGGCAGTAAAAACGTCAGCGCGATCATTCCGGTCAGGAAATAATAGACGCCGCGCCCTGCGGTAAATGAAGTTTTCACCTGTACCCCCTAATCCGACTTCCGAGAGCCGCCCAGGGCTCGCAATTGGAATGCATTGATTACAACTAAAGCCACTAGGACCAGGACGGATAGTGCGGCCGCCATTCCTAGGTCGCGACGCGTCTCAAAGGCGTAGCGGTAAATCAAGAGAACGACCGTCATGGTCGAGTTATTTGGGCCGCCCTTTGTCAGGATGTAAAACTGGTCGAATGCCAGCAGCGACCCCGTAATCGACAGGATCATCGTCATGGCAATTGTCGGGCGCAGGAGCGGAATAGTAATGCGCCACAATTGCGAGATCTTAGATGCGCCATCGAGGCTGGCTGCCTCGTAGACATCACCGGGAATTGCTTGGAGCCCGACCATCGTCAAAATCATGTAATAGCCGGCAAAACGCCAAGCGATGAGGATCACGGTCGCCCACAGCGCCCCGTTCGGCGTACCGAGGATCGACTCGCGGGCATCCATAATGCCGAGTTTGTCCAAGATGCCATTTAGTGGACCGACTTGCGGGGAATAAAGCGCGTAAAAAAGCAGCGAGGCCGAGGCGATTCCCAAAGCAGAGGGCACCAAGATCGCAACGCGCAAGAAATTATTCCAGCGGCGGCTTTCTTGCACTAGCAGTGCGAGGAAGAAAGAGATCGGCATCAAAATCACGGTCGTAAGCAACGTGTATTTCAACGTGAACTTAACGGCGTCCGCGAGCATTGGATCAGAAAGTACTTTGTCAAAATTTTCGGTGCCGTTGGCCTGCTGGAACCCGCCCAGCAGGCTCCAGTCGGAAGCCGACATGAAAAGCACAAAGCCGATCGGAACCACGAAAAGCATTAGCACCAGCAGCAGGGTTGGGCTAATAAATGCCCAACCGCGCATTGCTTCGCGCCGCGTCCCGGCGGCACGTTTACGCCTATTTGGTGGCTTGCGCGCTTTCGCCGCAGCGTCAGTTCCGACTGCGGGGATTTGGGTCGTCATTACGTTTCCTGATCACGAGAGAGGTGCTGGTTGGGGCGGGAAGTTAAGGCACCCCAACCAGCGGGGAATGTGGTGACAGTTCGTGGCCATCACCACACTTCTTGCGGCTTACTGGCTCAGAATCTGGTTGATCGCCTCATTGTGCGTTTCAATCTGCGATTCATCGCCCCAGACGGCGTCTTGAATCAGCAGTTGCCAGTTGCTGCCTGCAGCGTTAAACGCTTCGTTGAAGTTGCGGGCGACGGGGGTGCGGCCATCGGCAACTGTCGCGTTTGCAATTTCCGTGCGGGGATCAGCATCTCCGTAACCATCAGCCAAAACGTTCAGGTTCGAAGCCGTGTCGTTGTTGTCGGCAAAGACTTCCTGCTGCGCCTCATCTGACATCAACCAGGAAATAAAGTCCCAGGCCTGGGCGACGTTTTCAGAGCTGGAGGAAATACCTATCGCGTCTCCGCCGAGGAACGTAGATCCATCACCGTCGACACCCGGAATGGCAGTGACGCCAACCTCGAAGTCGTTGTCTTCGAACATGCCGCTAACGGAGGTGTAGGGGTAGGGCATTACGCCGATGTTTCCGTCCTGGAAGGGAGCCGTCCAGGTAGCACCGGTCTCTTCACGGGACCCGGCTCCAAGACCGTCCTCCGTCTCCGCCAGTTCACGGTAGGCGCTGTAAACCTGCTTTGCGGTGTCGGTCGTGAGAGCGGCTTCGGTGCCCTCGGCATTGATTACTTCTTCGCCGCTGGCCCACATTGTTGGCAGCAGTTTGAACACCAGCGCGCCACCGGACTGGCCAGCCAGATAACTGCCGGCGACCCCGTCCTTATCGAGTTCGGCAACTGCTTTTGCCTGTTCGACAAATTCGTCCAGGCTTGTCGGGCCCGCTTCCGGGTCAAGACCGGCTTCCTCGTACAGATCCTTGTTCCAAACCATGACGGAAATATCCGTCACGAACGGCAGTGTGTGCATTTCGCCGTCAATAGTGGTGCCCGCGTCGATGTGTCCCTGCTGCAGATCGTCTTTAACGTCCAGATTGTTGATCTGGTCAGTCAGATCTGTAAAAATTCCCTGCTCGGTCCAGTACGGAATGCGGACGACATCACCGGCCAAGATGTCGGGCAGGCTGTTGGTTTGGGCGGCTGAACCGACCATTCCTTCCACATCGTCATTGGGCAAAATTTCCAGTTCTACCTGGTTTTCATGGCTGGCGTTATAGGCTTCGACCGCGTTTATCGCCTGGCTCTCCAAGGGGGCGCGGCTCCACATCTTCAGCGTCGTGCCATCGTCTACAGCTTCGACCGCGCCGTTGTCTCCGTTCCCCCCGCCAGCTGAATCCCCATCGCCGGAACCGCACGCGGTTATGCCCAGCAGCACGGTCGCCGCGAGGGCTGCCGTGCGAAAGCTGACCTTCTTGGATGTCGTCATTGAACTTTCCTTACCTCGATTTAAACCGATTCGGGCCGGGTGCATCACTTCGCTTGTGATCGCTACCTAGCCATACACACCTGGCGGCATGAAAATTACCGAAAGCGTTATTAGAGTTTCACAGCAAGCCTCTTGCATGTCAAGCCCTTTTTTGCTGTAGCGCGCGTTATAGGCTTATTTAGGCGGAAAACGCGCCGATTGGCCGCCCATGTCAACCTGACCCTTGGGCCGAAAGTCCCGAGCCCGTGAAAACTTATATGAAAAAAGTTTCGCAAGTTTTAGGTTTGCTTTATGCCGGCGAATGCTGGGGCGTTTATGCCCCTGTGCGGGTGGCGACCGCTGCGCCGCATGGTGCGCGCACTGTGCCGGGTGGTTGCCCCCGCCCGCCCCCTGGTGCCGGGCGGTGACCCCTGCGCCCTGTGCCGGGTGGTCACACGAGCTGAAACCAAAAAGTGCAGCCTTTTACCGCTGGCAGCGGTAAAAGGCTGCACGAATCCGGGCCGCGCCACTTCTGAGACGGGCTGCGCCACCAAGCACCGCCACTTCGCGCACACCGCCGGCGCCGACCACACCGCCACGCCGCGGACACCGCACTCCGCCCACGGCGCCAACACCGCCGACCGCGTCCATGAGCGCGGCTCGAAGTTAGCCTTTGCGCCCCGTTGTGGCCATTCCTTCAATGAAGTGTCGCTGGCCAATGAAAAATATGATGATCATCGGAATCGTGGTGATCACCGACGCCGTTACAACCACTTCCCAGTGCCACTCACCGCCGAACCCAAACTGATCCAACAGCGCCTTTAAACCGCGCGGAATCGTAAACGTCGATGAATCTCGCAGATAAATCAGCGGCCGCATCAGGTCAGTCCAGGCAGCCTGAAATTCGAAGAGCAGCGTGACCACAATTGCCGGTTTCGTCAACGGCAGCGCCATGCGCCAAAAGATTGTCCAGTTGTTGGCGCCGTCAATCCGGGCGGCTTCGAACGTGTCGCGGGGGAGCCCTAAAAAGAATTGTCGCAGCAGAAAAATATAAAACGCCGAGCCAAAGAGGTTTTGCGCCCACAACGGGGTTAGAGAGCCGACCTGACC
>JAJYRW010000126.1 GCA_021793895.1 Actinomycetes bacterium | reverse complement strand
GATTTGGCCCAGGCCGTGGCGGATCACCTCTTCCCACTGGGGAACTTGGCCCGTCATATCGGCCTGATGGGGCGCGACGCCGCCCCCGCTGGCGTCCGCTGCGGCCCAAATACCGACGAGCTGGGCGAGTTTCTCCTCCAGCGTCATCAGTTCGATGAGCGCGGCGGCGCGCTGGCTTGGCGACTTGGAAGTGTCGTGCCACGGGTCTTCCATACCGGTACTTGTCACTAATGACCTCCATCCTCACCTGTGAGGAGCCACTTCATCGTGGGGAGTCGTCTTCCCGTCGCCGGGAAGTGCGGATCAACTGCGGCTATGCAGATCGATATCGAAAACTATCGGAGGGTTTTCCGATAATTCAGATAGTAATCAGCGAAACTTGCGAAGGTCAACCGGTGTGGCGGTGGTCGTGACCGGACTGTTACTAATCCCAGGTGGTGCGGCGGTCGCGTTTTTCGGATTTTGCGGGGTTTTTGGAGGCGGTTGCGCGAGGGTAGTTTGTGTTGGCGTGCTAAAGATTTTTGTTTAATGCGCGATGTGTTGGGCGAGCCGGTTTAGATTTGGCTTTAAAAATTGCCTGGCTTTCGGCATGAAGTTCGCATTTATGGCGGGTCTACGTGCTAAAGTATTTTCGAAAGTTTCGGATGTTTGAAAACAGAGGTAACGATGACTGAGGTCCCCCAGTTAACGATCGCGTCGATCGCCGATACCGCCGGAGTTTCAGTCTCCACCGTTTCGAAAGTTCTCAACGGCCGGCCGGATGTCGCGCAGGCGACGCGGGCGCGGGTGGAGGAGATCATCGAACAGCGCGGTTATCAGCGCCGGGGCCGCCGGCAAGCCCCCACGCGCCTAATTGATGTGGTGTTTCACGAACTGGGATCGCCCTGGTCCATCGAAATCATTCGCGGTGTCGAAGATGTTGCCAGCGGGGCCCGGGCCGGCGTAGTTCTGTCTGAGGCGGGCGGGGATCGCCGACCCCATCAGGAGTGGCTCGATGATGTGCTGCAGCGCCAGCCGCTAGGTGTTTTGCTGGTGCTTTCCCAGCTCACCTCCGCGCAACGCCGCCAGTTGGAAACACGCTCAATTCCGATCGTGGTCGTTGACACGCTGGGGGAACCACCGGAGGGATTGCCGACTGTGGGATCGCAAAACTGGAACGGTGGTTTAGCCGCCACTCGGCACCTGGTTGAACTGGGCCATCGGCGCGTTGCGGTCATTTCGGGGGATAAGGAGATGCTGTGTAGTCGCGCCCGCGTTGATGGCTACCGCACCGCGTTGGCCGAGGTTGGGGTAAATGCTGACCCCGAGCTAATTCGCTACGGAAACTTCTTCGTCGACGGCGGCTATGACCACGCGCGCGAGCTGCTGGCGCGCCCGGATCGACCAACGGCAATTTTCGCCGGATCCGATATGCAGGCACTGGGTGTCCTGCGGGCGGCACGGGAACTTGGTCTGAGCGTCCCGCGGGACCTTTCCGTAGTTGGTTATGACGATCTCCCGGTCATCGAATGGACGGATCCGCCGATGACAACCGTGCGCCAGCCGCTGCGGGAAATGGCGGCGATGGCCACCGAAATGGTGTTATCAATGTCGCGGGGCGAATCCCCAACGAATCTGCGTATCGATCTTGCTACCGAGCTCATCGTGCGCGAAAGCACCGCGCGGATAGAGTCGGACGCTGCAGGCAGCGAGTCGGAGTGATCTTGTGGCTCTTTTCGACCTACCCCTCTCAGCTTTAAAAGAATACAAACCCGAGACCTATGAGGCAGCGGATTTTGAGCAATTTTGGGCCGGACACTTGCACGCAGCCCGCAGTACGGATTCGATCTTGGCTTGCGATCCGGTCGAAACCGGCTTGGTCACCGTCGACACCTGGGATTTGATCTTTGCTGGTGATGCTGGGCACCCCATTCGCGCTTGGTACACCCGACCGGCGGGTAGCAAAGGAGCGCAGCTGCCCGCGGTGGTGGAATTTGCCGGCTACGGGCGCGGCCGGGGGCGCACTTTGGAGCGCTTGACATGGGCATCGGCGGGGTATGCGCACTTGATTATGGACACGCGCGGCCAGGGAAGCCAACACGGCACCGGCGGAGACACTGCCGATCCAGTGGGCTCTGAACCATCCCATCCCGGGTTCCTCACGCGCGGCATCCTCGACCGTGACGACTACTACTATCGCCGTCTCATCATTGACGCGGTGCGCGCAGTAGACGCGGTCCGGGCACTGGCCGATGTGGACGAGGCCGCGGTAAGCGTCGTTGGCGGTAGTCAGGGCGGGGGACTGGCCTTAGCCGTGGCCGGACTGGTGCCAGAGATTCGCGCGGTAATTGCGAATGTTCCCTTTTTGTCGCATATTCCCCGCGCGCTGGATATTACGGATAGCGACCCCTATGGCGAACTCGTCCGCTACCTTTCCGTCCAGCGTGGCAATGAGGACCAGGTCTTTCACACTCTTTCTTATATTGATGCGATGCATCTTGCCCGACGGGCCCAAGCACCCGCGCTCTTCTCCGTGGGGCTGCGCGATGTCGTCTGCCCACCTTCAACTGTGTTTGCGGCATTCAACCACTACGGCGCGCTAGCTGCTGGTGGGCCGGAAAAGGAAATAGCCATTTATCCCTGGAATAATCATGAGGGCGGTGACGCGGTGCAGTTGGAAAAGGGACTGCACTGGCTGCGGCGACAACTCAGTTCTTAGTCGGGCGCATAGGGCGCCGCTTTTAGCGGGCCGGTGGAATCGCGAACCACTAACTCGATCGGTAGTTCAAGTTCGTTGCCGGCTGTTGACGTATCGGGCATCGACGACGCGCGATTTCGAGTTGGCGCGCTGCCTTTCTCAGCTGCCGCTTTCGTTCGCCCGCTTGCGCGCGGCAATGTGCGGCGTGTGATTTTTTGCAGCATTAATTCGGTTGCGGTTCTGCCCAGGCGCTGCTGCGAAACACCAACCGATGTGAGCGTCGGGGACACGGCGTTGCAAACCGAAACATTGTCGATGCCAGCCACGGAAAAATCCTCCGGAACTGCCACTTTCCGCGCTCGCAACCGCTCCAGCACGCCCACTGCGACCAGGTCGTTAAAGCAAATCACCGCCGTTGCTTCGCTGGCGATTAGGAAATCGGCAGAAGCGTAGCCACCGGCTTGCGTTGGGGAAGTCGCACCCAAGTCTATGAACTCAAATCCGGGATTTTCTTGGCGGCATTCTTCTAAACCACGCCGCCTTTGCGCATCAGACCAGGAATTTTTTGGCCCGCCAATATAGGCGATTTGCCTGTGCCCAAGAGCGCCTAAATGCCGGGTGAGCATCCGGATTACTTCAATGTTGTCTTGAGAAATCGAATCAATCCCCCGCATCTCGCGATTGATCAAGACAATCTCCGTGCTGGGCAGTAAGTCGGTCAAATCTTCCATGTCAGAGCGCAGCGAACTCAAAAGCAGACCATCGACCTGCTGATTCATGCCCTGCAGCAAAGCCTTTTCACGCGCAATATCTTCGTCGCTATCGGCCACAACAACTAGGTAGCCACTTTCCCAGGCTCGTTTTTGGATACCTTTGGCTAGCGCCGCGAAATAAGGATTTTGCATATCCGGCACGATGAGCCCCAGAGTGCTCGTCCGCCCGGATATCAAAGATTGTGCTGATCGATTTGGCTGATATCCCAACTTCTCCACCGCGGCGAGCACGCGACTTCGAGTGCCCGGGGCCACCACCTCGGGCGCCGATAAAACGCGGGAAACTGTAGAGACTGAGACCTCGGCCATATTGGCGACATCTTGCGCCGTAATTGACATCTCGCTCTTCTCCTCCAGGTATTTCACTTGCTAACCAGTGACCCCTCGAAAGTGACTCTACTATTAATCTGCAAACGATGTCATCATTTTGCAGTGGTGTGGCGGATATTGCCATTTTGACCGAGTTTTTACGCATGCTAACGTTTGCAGTAGTTCCGCATCGGCGCGGACCGTGCGCACCGTAAGGCTGAAGAGTCGGTCTGCGCGGCGCAGCAACAGTGGGAGAACGCATGCGAATCGACGCAGTCGAAGTAATTGTCACAAGTCCGGGGCGCAATTTTGTAACCGTCCGGATCATCACCGACTCCGGAATTGTCGGGCTTGGTGATGCGACCGTGAATGGGCGCGAACTAGCGGTAGTTAGTTATCTAGAAGATCACGTTGGGCCAATATTGCGCGGACGAGACGCAAGCCGGATTGAAGAAATATGGCACTACCTATACCGCGGAGCGTATTGGCGCCGAGGTCCGGTGACGATGGCCGCCATCAGCGCAATTGATATGGCGCTTTGGGATATTAAAGCCAAGGTCGCTGATATGCCCCTGTATCAGCTTTTAGGTGGGCGCGTACGGGAAGGAGCTTTGGCCTATGCGCACGCATTTGGCACCAGCACTGAAGAGCTAATCGCTGCGATACAGGCCAAATTAGATGACGGATTCCAAACCGTTCGAATCCAATCCGCAGTGCCCGGATTGGACGGCGTATATGGCATTCCGCACGGTAAGGGCAAAGACAATAACGGGGCGGTAGAAGACTATGAGCCTGCCCACCGGTCCGCTAAACCAATAGAAGAAACGTGGAACTCTGCGGCTTATCTGCGCCATGTTCCTACTGTCTTTGCGGCCGTTCGCGAGCATTTTGGTTTCGACCTGCCCCTGTTACATGACGCCCATCACCGGCTGACTCCAAACGAAGCGGCAATTTTGGGCCGGAGTCTTGAACCCTATGACCTTTTCTGGCTCGAAGACGTAACCCCCGTTGAACAGCAGCAGAATCTGCGCCGGGTGCGATCGATGACCACCACGCCGCTGGCAATTGGTGAAGTCTTCAATTCCATTCATGACTGCTATCACCTAGTGACCGAACAACTCATTGACTATTTGCGGGTGCCACCCACCCACGGCGGTGGGATCACCGGCATTCGCAAACTGATGGATTTTGCGGCCTTGCACCAGGTGAAATCGGGCTTTCACGGACCCACCGACATTTCACCGGTCGGCAAGGCAGCGTCAGTGCATCTCGATGTGGCGCTGCACAATTTTGGGATTCAGGAATACATGCAGCATGCAGACGTCACATTCGAGGTCTTTTCTAGCGATGTGACATTTGCTAATGGCCAGCTAAACCCCGGAGAAACCCCCGGGTTGGGGGTCGATATTGACACCGCGGCAGCGCGTGAATTCCCGTATGAGCCCGCTTACCTTCCAGTCGCCCGGCTGCAGGACGGAACTATCCACGACTGGTGAATGGGCTAACTGAACCAGTAAGAAAGCGAGAAGATAAATGTATCGGCCAGACCGGCTTTTTCAAGATGATC
>JAJYRW010000125.1 GCA_021793895.1 Actinomycetes bacterium | reverse complement strand
ATCGCGGCCCGTAATGCCGGCGTCCACGGTGCCCGAACCGACATAGACGGCGATGTCGCGAGGGCGCAGAAAGAAAAATTCAACCTGGTTGGCTTCATCGACGAGCACGAGTTCGCGCCGGTCACTGCGCTGGCGGTAGCCCGCTTCGCGCAGCATTTCGGCGGCCGGCTCAGAAAGTCCGCCCTTATTGGGTACGGCGATGCGCAGCATGGTGTTCCTCATAGGTAGCGGTAGACGTCTTCGAGGTCGAGACCTTTAGCAAGCATCATGACCTGCAAATGGTAGAGCAACTGGGAAATTTCCTCCGCCGCGGCCGCATCCGATTCATACTCGGCGGCCATCCAAACTTCGGCGGCCTCTTCGACAATTTTTTTACCAATGGCGTGGACGCCGGCGTCGAGTTGTTTAACGGTTCCCGACCCCTCGGGGCGGGTACGAGCCTTATCCGCAAGTTCGGCGAACAGTTCTTCGAAGGTCTTCACGGTAGTTAAGCCTAGAGGTATGGCATGATGGGAGTGCAAGTGCGTGCTCCGGGGTCGGTGAAACTCCGAGCCGGTGGTGAAAGTCCACGACCCGATTACATCCAGTAATCGGTTGATCTGGTGAAACTCCAGAACCGACGGTAAAAGTCCGGATGGTAGGAGCAGCGCGCCGCGAGCCGAATCAGATCGGCCCGCGATTTGTGTATAACCCGAACGGGTTCATCGCGAATACCGCATTTCCCCGGAGCTTTAGTTTTAGCTTCGTTCCGGGAGGTTGCGGTGACACACACCCAGGTATTTAGCCAGTCGCTACTGGCCTCCCTAGCGCGCCAGGCACTCGCCGAGGCCGCCTCCGGTCCGGTGTGCAGCCCCAACCCGCAGGTGGGTTGTTTGATTTTGGACGACGCCGGGTCGGTTTTGATTGCGGCCCATCACCAGGGCGCGGGCTCAGCTCATGCGGAGGCCGCCGCAATTGCGGCGGCGCGCGCCACCAATATCGACCTGCGCGGTAAAACGGCGCTCGTAACGCTGGAGCCCTGCTCACAAACCGGCCGCACTCCCCCCTGCGCCGGCGCCTTAATTGCGGCGGGCATCGCGCGGGTTTATTTTCTAGTCGCCGACCCCAGTGGGTTTGGCGGCGGCGCGGCGCAGTTGCGCGCCGCCGGGGTTGAAGTGTTTGGGCCCGAAGAATTAGCGCCAGACTTTCAGTTGGAACTGGAATTAGCGCAGCGGTTGATTTTGCCGTGGACCAGCGCGGTGACGCGGGGGCGGCCGTATGTGATTGCAAAATTTGCCACCAGCATAGACGGGCGCATTGCCGCTGCCGATGGCTCAAGCCGCTGGATCACTTCGCAGCCCGCGCGCCACCACGTGCATCAGGTACGCGCGCAAGTTGATGGGATTTTGGTTGGAACCGGAACCGTTTTGGCCGATGACCCCTCTTTGACGGTCCGCCTTGTTGACGACTCTCGACTCGACGCGGCGCATAAACTTCAGCGCCGGACCTCCTATCAGCCCCGGCGCGTTGTGCTGGGCCAGCGAGAAATACCTGCGGGTGCGCGTTTGCGCGGCACCGGCGGTGAACTGATCCAAATGCGCTCCCAGGACATCGGCGCCGCATTGCAGGAGCTTTTTGCCCGCGGGCTGCGCCAGATAGTGGTTGAAGGCGGGGCCACCGTACTGGCGGAATTTTTCCGCGCCGGGCTCGTTGACGAAGTACACCACTATTTAGCTCCCGTGCTGCTGGGCGCCGGTCCCAGCGTGGTGCGTGATTTTGGCGTTGCAAATATTTCACAGGCACCGCGCTGGCGGCGGCAAGAATTTTTAGATTTAGCACCGGATCTGCTGCAGATCCTCACCGGGCCAAAGCAGAAATTCGCTTCGGCCGTGCCGGGGACCTGGCAGCTACAAAGTTAGGAAAACCATCTAGATGTTCACTGGAATCATCACTGACATCGGGACCGTCACCGATGTTCGCAACACCGACGAAGCCGCGCTCATTACGCTTACCGCTTCCAGCGCGCTGGAAGGCATCGCCTATGGTGACTCGATTTCCGTCGACGGCGTCTGCCTGACGGTCACCGAGTTCACGGCGGAAGACTTCACCGCTGACGTGATGGCGGAAACGCTGCGCGTGAGCACGATCGGCAATCTCAAGGCCGGTGATCGGGTCAATCTGGAGCGAGCGATGCCCGCCTCCGGGCGCTTTGACGGGCACATTGTCCAGGGACATGTTGATGGGATCGCCGAAGTTACGGCCATTAAACCGGCCGCGAGGTGGAGTGAGTATTCCTTCACTATTCCCACTGCAGTTGGTCGTTACTTAGTCCCCAAGGGTTCCGTTGCCATCAACGGCACTTCACTGACGTTGACCCAGGTCAAAGATGCAGGCGATGCCACCGCATTTGGCGTATCGCTTATTCCCACCACGCTGAGCGAAACCACGCTCGGGTCTTTGGAAGTGGGTCACAAAGTAAACATCGAGGTCGACGTAATTGCCAAATACGTAGAACGGCTTGTGAAATGAGTATCGAAGAAAAAATCTCAGCAGCGCTCGCGGCGCTCCAGCAAGGAAAACCCGTCATCGTTTTGGATGACGCCAGTCGGGAAAATGAGGCTGATGTCATCTTGTCGGCGGCTACCGCAACGGAAAAGTGGGTTGCGTGGACTATCCGCCACTCCTCGGGTGTGCTGTGCGTGCCGCTGACAAATCAGCGCGCTGATGAGCTCGCGCTGCCGCCCATGGTGCAAGACAGCCAGGACCCGTACGGTACCGCCTACACAATTAGTGTCGATGCCGATCGCGGCATCACGACGGGTATTTCGGCTGCCGATCGGCTGCGGACCATGCGGGTCCTGGCCGATCCGCAAAGCGATGCGACGGATTTACGGCGCCCGGGCCATATTTTCCCGCTGCGGGCAAAAGAGGGCGGTGTTCTTACCCGGCGGGGCCACACTGAGGCGGCACTTGATTTATGTCAGTTGGCGGGCCTGCCTCCGGTGGGCCTGCTGTGTGAACTGGTACATGACCACGGTCCGGTCATGCGGGCTGATGCTGCGCATGAATTGGCGGCCGAATACGACCTGCCGATTCTCACCATCGAGGAGCTGGCCGAATATCGAGTAGCTTCCTCCTGCGGTGGCGGGAACGGTGTTGCGAACGGGGCGCCGTCCAAAATTGCAAGCACCTCACGCGTGACGCGGGTTTCGGATGCGATTTTGCCCACTGCCCACGGCACCTTTACCGCTATTGCCTATCACGACGAGATGGCTGGTGTGGACCATTTAGCGCTGGTGGCTGATCACGCGAATTCGGAGCGCGTCGTGCGGGTGCATTCGGAGTGTTTGACCGGGGATGCACTGGGGTCGCTTCGGTGTGATTGTGGCCCGCAGTTAAATCAGGCGATGCGCCTGGTTGCGGAGCGGGGCGGGGCCGTGATTTACCTGTCCGGACATGAGGGGCGCGGCATTGGTTTGAGTCAGAAAATTGCTGCTTATGCCCTGCAAGACACCGGCCTGGACACGGTGGACGCAAATTTAGAACTTGGGCTGCCCATTGATGCGCGTCACTTTGGGGC
This sequence comes from Actinomycetes bacterium, assembly GCA_021793895.1. The sequence goes on along the minus strand of JAJYRW010000125.1, from coordinate 1,785 downwards.
GGCGGCGGCGATTTTGCAGGACTTGGGACTTGATGACATCACGCTGCTGACCAATAACCCACAAAAAGTGGCGCAGCTAGAAGCACACGGAATTACCGTTAAAAAACGTGAATCGCTCTATGTGGGCGTGGGGGCGCATAACGATCGTTATTTGCGCTCCAAGGCGGAGCGGTTGGGGCATAAATACGAAACAGAAGGAGCCAAATAATGGCCGGTGAAGGTGCACCAAAACTAGCGGTTTCGGGCGCGGATGCCCATGGAAGGAAGCGCCGCGTGATCGTGGTCGCGGCGCAGTGGCACACCCAGATAATGGACGGGCTGGTCGCCGGCGCCCTGCGGGTGGGCGAGGCGGCGGGCGCCGACGTGGATGTGGTGCGGGTTCCGGGCAGCTTTGAGCTGGCAGTGGCAGCCGATGCCGCAGCTGCATCGGGCGTGGATGGCGTGGTGGCGCTCGGAGTGGTGGTTCAGGGTGAGACTCCGCACTTTGATTATGTGTGCCAGGCCGCCACGCACGGCTTGAATGAGGTGGCCCTGCGTCACACCGTGCCGGTTGGCTTCGGAGTCTTGACCGTCGATACCGAACAGCAGGCGCTGGACCGCGCCGGTCTGGAAGGCTCGAAAGAAGACAAGGGCGCCGAGGCAATGGAAGCGGTCTTGGCGACGGCTGCCGTGCTGGAAGAGATTTCAAAGCTGCAAGAACAGCGCTGATTTGAGCGCTTTGCAGCGATGGCTCGCTAAACGCGGGCCTGTGCTAAGTCGAGTCGGCTAACAACTGGCCGCCATAACCGTTAGGCTTTTAATCATGAAAATTAACGCGCTAACTCTGCAGCAAAAAATTGCCGCTGGCGCCATGGCCGTGGTGTTCATCGCCGCGTTTCTTCCGTGGGTCTCCGTTTATGGAATGAATGTCCTTGGCGTCGAAGGTGATGGCGTAATCACTTTGATCCTCGCGCTTTTGGGGCTGGCTGCCCTGGTACTGGGAACCGAAGTGTTCATGGCACCGAAGATTCCGACCAAGGTGACCAGCATCATTTTGATTGTGCTGGGCGCGCTTGTGTCGCTGACCGGAATAGTCGACATGAACCGCTACGCCGCTATCGGGCTGTATTTCACGCTCCTGGGCGGTCTGGCATGGCTCGGAGTCGCGATTTGGCAGATGACTGTTGAAGTCAAGGCCGCCGGTCCCGCGCCGGGGCAGGGATACCAGCAGCAGGGCTACCAACCGTATCAGCAGCAGGGCTACCAGCCGTATCAGCAGCAGGGGTACACCCAGCAGCAACCGGGATACCAGCAACCTCCCGCGGCGCCCGGACAACCTGGGCAGCCCGGGCAACAGGGCCAGCAGCCCTACCCGCCGCAGAGTTATCAGCAGCAACCACCTGCGCAGCAGGATCAGCAGCATCCGCCGCAGCCGGATCAGCCAGGGCAGCAGTACCCCCAGCAGCCACCGGCCGCTCCGGGCCAGCCGGAGCAACAGGGCCAGCCGGGTCAGCAGTACCCCCAGCAGCCTCCTGCGCCGCCCGCGGGCCCGCAGAATCCTGAAAATCCCTACGGTCAGGCGTAAATCCGCGAAGACTCAGACATAGTTGCGCGGCCTGCCCGGTCTTCAATGACCTGGGCAGGCCGCGTTTTTGTCAGTTGGACCGCACTCTGGTCCGACGAGCGTGCTACTTATTAGAAGAAAGACTGGCCTTTTCGCGGAGCGCATCCACGCGCTCGGCCGCGTTTTCGTGATCAAACACCGCGGAGCCGGCCACGAACATGTCCGCTCCCGCATCGGCGGCA
>JAJYRW010000124.1 GCA_021793895.1 Actinomycetes bacterium | reverse complement strand
TCTGTAAAGGGGCACTGGCGGGATTGGAAGAACCCGTCATTTGTGGTGCTGGTGATTAATAATGGCGATCTGAATCAGGTGTCTTGGGAGATGCGTGAGGCGGGTGATCCGCGCTGGGATACCGCCCAATTAGTCGAACACATGGACTATGCCGGTTATGCGCAGTTGCTGGGCTTAAAAGGCATTCGAGTAGATGAGCCGGATCAGGTTGATGCCGCTTGGGACGAAGCGTTTGCCGCGGATCGGCCGGTGGTGGTTGATGTGCGCTGCGATGCCAACGTTCCACCATTGCCGGCTCATATCGACTTCGATCAGGCGGCCGGGCTGGCGAAGTCGTTACTCGGGGGAGACCCGGCAACCCGGCAAGTGGTCACGCACGGGACCCGGGCCATGGCGGCGCGAATGTTTGCGCGCATGGGTTTTCGCTCAGATGAGTAAGGCGTGCCGGTTCACTGCTCGAGGGATGTGAGTATCACCGGGGTGCGAAGAATCAGTTCGGGCGCAATCAGCCGCTGCTGGCTGGCTGGCGAAGTGGGGTTTGGCACCACCGTGTTACCGCGCTGGCCAAACAGCAGCTCTAATACGGATCGGGCGACCCGTTCGGGGTGCTGTTCGATGCTACTTAGCCCCAAGGCTTCGGCGGTGGGCGTGTTGTCAAAGCCGATGATGAGCAGTTCGGGTCTTCCCGCGGAGGCAGCGGCCATATGCGCACCGATCGCCAGTGAATCGCTTGCACAAATCACCGCATCGATGCCCGGGGTCTGCGCAAGTAGTTCTTGAGCGGCCAGGCGCCCGGCCGCAACAGAGTCCACAGCCGCAATGCGCGGGCCTTTTGCGCCAGCCTCCCGCATCGCTTCCTGCCAGCCCCGGGCGCGATCATCACCCGTTCCGGAGGGGCTGGGCCACCCCAAGAAGGCAATATTACGCCCGGCTGCTTGGAGCGCATGTTCGGTCGCAAGGCGGGTTCCTGCCGCGCCGTCGACATCTACCCAGCGGAAGTCTTCTGCGCCCTGGGTTGCTGCCGGCCAGGATCGCCCGAAAGAAGCGAAGGGAATTCCGTTTTCTGCTAGCCAGGAAATTCGTTGATCATCGTGATGGGTGCCAGATACCACAACGCCATCAATCTCACCGCTATCAGTCAGTTCTCGAATCTGGGCGATTTCCGCAGCAACGGAGCGCGCCGCGTGGACGAGGACGCGCACCGAGCGCTCCCCAGCTGCTTCGGTAAGCGCGTGGACAAATCGGTCCAGGAGCACACCGGAAATGCCGCCCCGATAGGGATCGAGGTGAACACCAACCGTGGCACTGCGGCGCGTGCGCAGTCGGCGCGCTGAGGCGTGCGGGCGATACCCCAGCTCCTTGATCGCGGCTTGGACCCGTTTAGCAGTGGCGGGCTTGACCTTTTGCGGCGCGTTTAAAACATTGGAGACCGTTTGGCGGGAGACCCCGGCAAGCCTCGCAACATCCTCGACGTTCGGCGCTCTAGTGGCCACGTGCTCGCTTTCGTGTGAAACTGGCAGAAATCTCCTCGAGATTACCGCAGGGCTTGACACAGTTGAAAACCCATACCTACTCTTAGCGCAACACAGTTTGAACGTTCAAATAAGCGGTGATAGGCGGAAGTCGTCTTTGACCGAAGCTGTTTTGGTCGGCGCTGACCGACGGTGTTTCGGTCGTCACTGACCGAAGCCAATTCGCCACCGTGCTCGGAGTTTTTACCACCGAAGTATTTGCCACCGAACTATTTACCACCGTGCTGGAACTATTCAAAGGAGAAGGCCACATGCGGGTTAACAAGATTCGTTCACTAGTAAAAATTAGCGCCGTCTTAGGGGCCGGAGCACTGGTGTTGACCGCCTGTGGGGGATCCGGTTTTGACGATGACGAGGACGACAACGACAGTGCGCAGGGCACCAATGGTGGGGAAGAGGGAGAACTAACCTCGTCTGATGAGGCCCTAGAAATATTGATTGGCTCCAGTGGAGAGGCTGAAACCACCGCGGTCGAAGACGCTGTGGCCGCGTGGTCGGCTGATTCGGGCATCGACGCCGCTGTGTCGGTGGCAAACGATTTGCCGCAACAGCTTTCACAGGGATTTGCCGCGGGCACGCCACCGGATCTTTTCTACCTCGCGCCCGAGAGCCTGGCCGGATACGCGGAAAACGGATCCCTGCAGCCCTATGGGGATGAGCTGGAAAATAAGGATGATTTCTACGACACGCTAGTTGAAAACTTCACCTATGACGATGAGTTCTATTGCGCTCCCAAGGACTTTTCGACCCTAGCGCTGGTGATCAATGACGATATTTGGCAAGAGGCGGGTCTAACCGAAGAGGATTACCCCCAGACGTGGGAAGACCTCACCGAAGTGAGTAAAACCTTGACCTCGGATGACCACGTGGGTCTGGCCTTTGGCGCCGAATTCGAGCGGGTCGGAGTGTTTATGGCTCAGGCAGGCGGCGGCCTGATGGCTGATGATCAGCCAGAAGCAGACAGTGCAGAAAACGTCCAAGCCCTCGAATACGTCCAGTCCCATTTAGAAGACGGCACTTTTGCTTACGCCGCTGATATCGGCGCCGGATGGGGCGGGGAGGCACTGGGCAAGGAACAGGCCGCGATGGTAATTGAGGGCAACTGGATCACCGGTGGGATGGAAAATGACTTCCCCGATGTGAACTACTCCGTAGTCGAATTGCCCACCGGCCCCGGTGGTGAAGGCACATTGCAGTTCACCAACTGCTGGGGCTTGGCGGCTGATAGTTCAAACCAGCAAGCTGCGGCGGAACTGGCGCAATACCTGACATCGGCCGAACAGCAACTAATCTTTTCGGACGCCTTTGGGCCCATGCCTTCAATCGAAAGCGCAGCAGATGAGTGGACCGATAACAACCCGGAACTGGCGGCGTTCTTAGCCGGCGCCGACTATGCGCAGTTCATTCCCACCCTCGTGGGGAGCGTCGACGTGATCGGCGACTTCAACGCCCAGCTTGAATCGCTCGCATCTGGAGACCCGGAGGCGATTTTGCAAAGCGTGCAGAGCAATCTCGAAGCGATTGCTGAATAACAATGACCGCTTTAACCAAGTCCCGCCGCGCGAAAGGATCTAAACTTCAGCGCGGCGAGGGCCTGGCGGGATGGCTCTTTACCTCTCCCATGCTCCTCATCTTGGGTTTATTCCTGCTGATCCCAGTGCTCATGGCGCTGTGGGTGAGCTTTTCGGACTGGTCGGGGCGGGGGAGTCCGCTGTCCGGATCAGTGAATTTTGTGGGGCTGGACAACTATAGGGATGTCACCAGCGGCGGCGGGTTAGATGAGCGCAATTTCGGCATATCCATGCGCAATAACGCCTGGTATGTGGTCTTAGTCGTCCCCATCCAAACCGCACTTTCGCTGTTCTTAGCCCTGCTAGTAAATCGCTCGGTGCTGCGCGGCAGGGGAGTCTTCCGCACGGCGTTTTATTTTCCGTCCGTCACCAGCTCGGTTGCAATCACCGTGTTGTGGCTTTTCTTGTTCTCCACTTCCGGCGTTATCAACAAGATCCTGTCGTGGATTGGAGTAAATGGACCAAACTGGTTTAACGACCCCCGCGGGGTGGTTCATGTACTGCTCGACAAGATCGGAATTTCGGGCGGACCGGAGGCGCTAACCAGCAGCAGTTTCCTGGGCATATCGCTGTGGGAATGGAGCTCGGGGCCCTCAATAGCAATGTTTGCCCTGATTCTTATGGCGATTTTCACCACCAGCGGCACATTTATGTTGCTTTTCTTAGCTGCCCTGCAAAATGTGGGGGCAGAATTAGATGAGGCCGGAATGTTAGACGGCGCCGGGGCTTGGCGACGGTTCTGGTCCATCACCTTGCCCCAGCTGCGGCCGACAGTTTTCACAGTCGTCACCCTGGGCCTCATTGGCACCTGGCAGGTATTCGACCAGATTTACACCGGCACCCAGGGAGCCCCGGGGAAGACAACCCTCACGCCCGCATTTTTGTCATACCAAACGGCATTTACCGGCCAAAAATGGGGACACGGTTCGGCTATTGCCTTCATCTTATTCGTGATAATCATTCTGCTCACGCTCTTCCAACGCTGGGCCTTACGCGAACGCCCGGTACCAAAGCGCAAGCGGCTGCGGCGCCTGAAAAGTCGCACTGAAGAAGGGAGTGGGGCCTAATGTCACAACCGACTAAAAAATCTGAACCAGTCAAGATTCACCCCGCGCTCACCACTAGGGGAGGGTCGCGTTCGGCCACACCCCTGGGGCAGCTGTTGCTCTACGCGCTGCTCGTTTCACTGGCCGTCATTTACGTCTTCCCATTTTTGGTTCAGATCGCCACGTCATTTAAGACCGATGCCGAGGCAGCTAGCGACCCCATTTCGCTTGTACCGCAAATTTGGACCACGCAGGCATACGAACACTTGTTTTTGCGCAGCGATTTCCCGCTCTGGTTTTTAAACTCCGCTGTGGTCACGCTGCTGGTAACACTGGGGCGGGTGCTATTCGTGTCCATGGCCGGGTACGCGCTGGCCCGCCTGCGGTTTCGGGGCCGGGGCCTGGTTTTCGCGCTGGTGGTGGCCGTCATGGCCGTACCCGGAGTCGTTTTGTTGATTCCGAAATTCCTCGTGCTGAAGCAGCTGGGAATTTACGATTCCTACGCCGGAATGGTCTTGCCCCTGCTCGTTGACGCAGCCGGAGTTTTCATCATGAAAAACTTCTTCGAATCGATCCCCGCATCGGTCGAGGAACAGGCCCGCATCGATGGTGCGGGGACGTTTCGCACGTTTTGGTCCATTGTGCTTCCCATGGCGCGCCCAGCCCTAATTACCATCACGATTTTGTCTTTCCAAGGATCGTGGAACGAACTAAGTCACTTCATTGTTTCGACGCAGTCACCGGAACTGACGACCTTGACCAAGGGAGTGGCGCAACTGGCTTCTGGTCAACTCAGCCAGGGAACGCAGTATCCACTAAAACTGGCATCAGCGGCCATTATGACCATTCCCGTTGCGGTCCTGTTCTTCATTTTCCAACGCCACATCATGAACACTAGTGAAGGAGCCATCAAGGGATGACCAGCGAAAACGCCCCATCGTCGCACGCGCCACTTCAGCCTCTTTTGCACGTTGATGTCCTCGCGTTGCGGGCCCCCACTCAGTACTGGGCCGCGCCCACCGGCGAGGTCGGTTCGAAACCGGTCCATGGCGTATACCACGGCGATGTGCGTCATATTCGCGAAATTAATCTTTCCTATGACGGCCGACCTTTAGAGCACATTGCGCTAAACCGTATCGATAGTTCGAACCTCGAATTCATTAGTTTGCTGCGCGGCATCGACGACGAAACCGCGGACCCCAAAGTGCGACTGCG
>JAJYRW010000123.1 GCA_021793895.1 Actinomycetes bacterium | reverse complement strand
GGCAGCGTGTTTCTAGTAATTCCGCGGTGCGCTGCGTGGGCAACACCCTGATGTTGCACGGGCAGCTGTATTCACCGCCCTACCGCATTGAAGCGATTGGACCGCAGGAAGAAATGCTGGACAGCCTCCACAATGACGCCGGCGTGCAGCTGTATTTGCAATACGTGGAAGTCGTGGGATTGGGATGGTCGGAAGAAACGCTTGATGAGGTTGAAGTACCTGCCTATGACAGTTCGATTAAACAGGCCAGTGTTCCAGACGATGTCGATGTCTTGGGAACGCTAGATGCTCAAGTACCCTTAGAACCTGAAAATCGCCAGGCAGTTGATACTTCCGGGCACGAAAACTGACCAAAGAGAGCTCATGCGTTTTATTCGCGGCCTGCTGGGCATCGTGGGAGAACTCCTGATTTCTGCGGGAGCGTTTCTCCTGCTTTTTACTGTGTGGCAGTTGTGGTGGACCGACGTGGTCGCCGATCGGCAACAGGAAGAGATTTTGGCCGATTTGGACTGGATGACGTCGATTGATGTTGATACCTCCCCCTCTGAAGAGGGATTACAGCCCGGGGAGGGGCCGCCGCCCACGCTGGACTATCCGGAGCATCACGAGACTATTGGCACGATGCACATCCCGCGATTTGGCAAGGATTACGTGCGCAATATTTCTGAGGGAGTTGAACTGGAGCCCGTCTTGAACCGGATGGGAATTGGCCATTACCCGGATACGGCCCTACCCGGTGAGGTGGGCAACTTCTCCATGGCGGGTCACCGCACGACCTACGGCAAGCCCTTTAATCAGGTCGCAGAATTGGAAGTGGGCGACCCGTTAATAATCCAGACACCCGAGGTTTGGTACGTCTACCGGGTCACCGACGACCACATTGTTTTTCCCAATCAGGTTGAAGTAATCGCCCCGGTACCCAATGAACCCGGCGAGGTCGCCACTGAGCGCTCAATCACGTTAACCGCCTGTCACCCCATGTTCTCTGCGCGAGAGCGGTACATCGTGCACGGCGAATTTGATGCCTGGTATCCCAATGAGGGGCCCGACGGCGACGTACCGCCGGAACTTTTTGAGGGAGTTGAGGACTAATGTACGGATTACTGTGGCGCGCACTACCTGGTCCAGCCTGGCTGCGCATCATCATCTTGCTGATCTTGGCAGCCGGCGTGGTTTGGGCATGCTTCGAGTGGGTTTTTCCAGCAATAGCTCCGCACATGCCGTTCAATGACCAGACTGTGGGCGATTACTGAGGCCCGCTGGCGCGCCAGGCTAAGCTGCTGCACCTAAAAGGTTAGCGTTCGCTCAATCCAAAAATTTGGAGCCGGTCAACCCAAAAGTTTGGAGCCGGTTAAAACCCGCCGCGCGTTACTGGTCACCTTCTCCGTCCTGGTCTTCCCCGGGATCACTTGGGTCCGGGTCTGGAGATTCAGAATCACCAGGATCGGGTGTCTCGTCCTCATCGGGCTCGGTTGGCTCCGGCTCCGGTTCGGGTTCGACCGCGTATTTCAGGTTAACGGTTGAACCCTGCTCCACCAGACCCTTAAGACTTTGTTCGACCACGTGATCGGGGTCTTCGTCATCGGTTTCCACCGATTCCGCGCGAGACTGCAAGCCCAAAGTGCTCAGTATTTCTTGTGCGTCGTCAATATGTTCACCGGTGAGGTCCGGCACCTCGACCATGCCGTTGGACAACGTCAAGGAAACCGCGCTGCCGGGCGGGACCTCTTCACCCGATTCAGGGGAAGTCTCAATGACGTGGTCCTTACGCACGGTTGGCGACTCAGTCGTTGACACGTTCCCAACTGTTAGGTCGGCCTCTTCCAGCGCGCGCCGCGCATCTTCTTGGGAAAACCCAGTTACATCTGGCACCTCAACGGCGTCTGGCCCGGCCGAGAAAAACACCGTTACGGTGCTACCTTCCTCCACTTCAGCGCCCGCGGCAGGATCCGATTCGACCGCGCGGCCCTCTTCGACCTCATCGGAGGAAACATCATCGCCGCGCTCAAATTCCAGACCCTCGGCTTCGAGCGCGAGCCGAGCGCCGGTCTCGTCCATATCGGCGACATTGGGAACGGAGGTAGTTACCGGCTCCGGGGGCGGTTCTTCTTCCTTCTCGCCGCCGAAAATCAGGAGCAGCACAATGGCAATAACTGCCGCCACGCCAATTCCGATGAGCGTCCACATCAGCCCACGCTTTTTCTTTTCAGGCTCTTGGGGTTCCTCTTCTAAATCGTCCCCGTCGGCGCCTACCGGGTTCCACTGTGGAGTGGTGGGATAGCGCCCCGTATTGCCCATGCCCTGGGCAGCCATGGCTTCGGTGGCGGGTTCTGCATATGGGCCGCCGAGCACTTCCGTGCCCGGCTCGCCGGCTGCTGCGCCCGCTGCAAGGGCTCCAATGGCCGGAGCCGTTATATTGCCACCGTGCAATACGGCTTCCAGATCGGAGCGGAACTGTGCCGCGGATGCATAGCGCTGATCGCGTTCTTTAGCTAGGGCCATCAGCGTGATGCGATCTAGTGTCTCGGGCACATCGGCGGCAATGGCGCTGGGTAGCTGTGGTTGTTCTCGCACGTGCTGATAGGCCACCGCGACGGGGGAATCACCCTGAAACGGGGGCTGGCCGGTAAGCAGTTCAAATAACAGGCATCCGGTGGAATATAGGTCGCTGCGGGTATCGACCTGTTCCCCGCGGGCCTGTTCCGGCGAAAGGTACTGGGCGGTGCCGATGACGGCTTGGGTTTGCGTCATGGTTGCCGCTGAATCAGCAAGGGCGCGAGCAATACCGAAATCCATGACCTTCACCGCACCCTGCGGAGTGATCATGACGTTGCCGGGCTTAATGTCCCGGTGCACAATTCCCGCCTGGTGGGAGTATTCGAGGGCCGAAAGTACACCGAGGGTTATCTCGATCGCTTCATCAATCGGCACCGGATTTCCCTGGCGCAAAATATCGCGGACCGTATGCCCTTCGACATATTCCATGACAATGAACGGAACGTTGACCGTGCTGCCGTTGGCGGAGGTCGAAACGTCTTCTCCGGTGTCGTAGACGGCCACAATGGAGGGGTGATTTAAGGCAGCAGATGACTGGGCTTCCCGCCGAAATCGCGTTTGGAAAGAGGGATCACGTGCGAGGTCTTCGCGCAGGATTTTGATCGCGACGGTGCGCCCGAGGCGCACGTCACGGCCAACGTGTACTTCTGCCATGCCGCCTCGGCCAATTAGTTCGCCGACTTCGTAGCGGCCGGCGAGCAGCCGGGGTGTCTGCTCCACTTAGACGTCCTTAATAGTTGAGGTATCGACAAAACTGTACGACGGTAACTTGTCGATACTGTCGTTAGCCATTATGCCGTTGTGCTGATCTATAACAGGTGCCGCCGCGAAGATCCTACCCGCGATGAGTGCGCCGATGGTGGCGAACACAATGAGTAGCACCAAAGCGGCGAGCGGGGTAGTAAGCCAGGACAGGCGCTGGCCCGTCCAGGTGGCGACGGATTTCGTGCGGCGCGCGCCCCGCGACCGACGCTTGGGGCCGGCGCGCTCCGGCTGCACCGGGGAGTTCGAGGGTCCTGCGAGTTTCGAGGGACGCGCAGGTTTTGGCGGGTGCGCGCTCGCGGTATTCGGTAGCCGCGCATTTGGTAGCTGCGAACCCGCTGTCTGCGAACCCGCTGTCGGCGGACCTGCTGACGGCGAACCCGCTAGCTGCGAACCTGGTGAGCCAGTCATCTGCAAATCGGGAAGCAGGTGCGCGCACTCGTCAAATTTATCGGCCAGGATCTGCGCGCTGGCCGGGCGCTTTGCGGCGTCTTTTTCCAGTGTTTGCATCACTAGGTCGGCCAGGGGGCGGGGGATTTCTGCCCCCAGCGGCGGGACCTGCTTTTCGACGTGACTAATCGCGATTTCCAGCGGGGTCGTGCCGGTGAAGGGGCGGTTACCCACCAGCATCTCGTAAGCCACGATTCCCAGCGCGTAAATATCACTGGCTGGGGAGGCGGGCTGGCCATTTACCTGCTCGGGGGAAAGGTATTGAGCGGTGCCCATGACCATTCCCACCTCGGTCATTGCCGGCTGCCCCACGGCGCGCGCGATGCCGAAATCCGTTAACTTTACGCGACCGTTTTCGTCCACCAAAATATTGCCTGGTTTGACGTCTCGATGCACCACTCCACCCTCGTGGGCGGCGTGGAGTGCCCGAGCGGCCTGGCTCAAGATGTTGATTGTGAACTGCGGTGCGATGGTCTTTTCCCGCTCAAGCGTTTCAGAAAGCGGCTCCGCCACAACCAGTTCCATGACGATGTAGGCCGCGCCCGATTGCTCACCGTAGGCATAGGTTTGTGCAATACCCGGGTGCGACAGCCCCGACGTCGCCCGCGCTTCGGCCCGAAACCGGTTTACAAACCCCGGTTCGCCCGTGTGCTCCTCGCGCAGCACCTTGATGGCCACATCGCGCTCGCGTTCCTGATCGCGAGCCAACCACACCTCTCCCATTCCCCCGATCGCGATGCGCTCAAGAAAGCGATAGCGACCAATTAGAAGCAGATCTTTTTCCGGCCTCATTCAAGCACCGCCTCAATGACGGATTTGGCAATTGGCGCCGCCGTGCGCCCACCGGTGGCCTCCGAACCCATCGATCCGCCGTGCTCCACAACTACCGCAACCGCAACCTGTGGGTCGTCAGCCGGGGCGAAAGCCGTGAACCAGGCGTGGGGGTCCTGATCGGGCGAGGTTTGTGCTGTGCCGGTCTTTCCCGCCACGTCCACCCCCGAAATTTGGGCAGATTGGCCGGTTCCTGACTCCACTACCGAGACCATCATTTCGCGCAGGGATCGGGCCGTGGAGGAACTAATGGCCCGCGCCAGCGCCTCCGGATTGGTGCGAGAGCGCACAGATAAATCAGCGCTGCGCACAGTTTTTACCAGGTGCGGGGCCATGGGAATTCCGTCATTGGCAATTGCGGCCGAGATCATCGCCACTTCCAAGGGCGTGACCCGCACATCAAACTGCCCGATCGAGCTCTGTGCCAACTGCGGGGGGTTGAGATCTTCGGGGAAGGTGGAGGGCGATACTTTAAGCGGAATTTCGCGGCTGACACCAAACCCGAACGCATTTGATTGCTGCGCCATGGCGTCGGTTCCCAGTTCCATACCCAGGGATGCAAACGCCGTGTTACAAGAAATGCGCAGCGCATCTGCCAGGGGCATCTCATTATTCGGATCGCAACTGGCGCCTCCGTAGTTTTTAATCGTCGAAGACGTTTGCGGTAGCTCTAATTCCACCGGGGCATCGACAACCGTCTTGGCGCTCCAGTCGCCCGATTCCAATGCGGCCGCCGCGGTAACCAGTTTGAAGACGGATCCGGGCGGGTAGAGG
>JAJYRW010000122.1 GCA_021793895.1 Actinomycetes bacterium | reverse complement strand
GATCTGGTGTGGGTCTGGGTGACCTGATTGTCACCGTCATTGGCTCGGGGCCGTGGCAAATTTCCCTGGTGCTGGCCATTGCAGCGCTCACCGCCCGGTTTTTAGACCGGGGGCTGACGGTCACCATGCAAGCCGGAGTGCAGGCCGTCGTCGTGGTGGCGCTACCCGTGCAGGCCTCCGGCGCGCCCATGACCCGCTGGATTGACGCGGTGGTGGGCGGCCTGACCGCGCTGGCCGTGGCCGCACTGCTGCCCAGCGACCCCCGCAAAGGACCCCGCGGCCAGGTAAGTGGCCTGATCAAGGAGCTGGGCGCCGTCCTTAATAAACTCGCCCAAGCCCTGCGGGAGGGCGACTATGACGCGGCACTGGTGACGCTGGAGCGGGCGCGAGCGATGCAACCAGCGGTAGATGAGATGCATTCCCTGCTGCGAGCCGCGCGGGAGACGGTGCGGGTTTCGCCGGCGATGCGGCGCTATCGCGGGCAGGTAAGTGAACTGAACAAGGTCGCCATTGTGGTGGATCGAGCCGCGCGCAATGCCCGGGTGATGTGCCGGCGCGCTGTTCCATTAACTGAAACCGATACGCATCTGCCAATTTTGGCTGACATGATCGCCCAGGCCGCCGCCGGTTGCGCCCACCTGCGCGACTCGGTGGCAGCCGGGTTTCCGGCGCCCGAAGCGCGCCAAGAATTCATTGACCTGGCGCGCCAACTGGGCCCCGAGGCTGCCGAGTTGCGTGGCGGTTCCGTCATCACCCTCGTGGTGTTATTGCGCTCGCTGACCGTCGACCTGCTGCAAGCCACGGGCGAGAGCGCCAAAAACGCGCGCGCCTACCTGCCCCTGGCGGACTAAACCCACCCATCGCAAACTAAACCCCGTAAATTTAGGATGGCGTCGTGATCCCTTATCTGCAGACCTACCTTTTTCTGGGGCTCCTGCTGGCCGCTTTCGTAGTGGAAGTTTGGGCAGTCATCTCGGCGCTGCGTTTTGCTGCAGGCAGTTTCGTGGCGGCTGGCAAACGCACCAAGGGTTTTTGGCTTGCGCTCTTGATCCCCGCGGCCGTGATCGGGTTTTGCGCGATTCCGCCCCCAATTGGGTTGGGGCTGAATCTAATGCTTTTAAACATTATTGCGTTCGTCGCCGCCGCCGTTTACCTCACCGATGTGCGCCCGCAGCTGCGTTCTATTGAGGGCGGGCGGCGCGATCAGAATCGGGGAGGTTGGTAATGCGAGCGGTAGTTCAGCGCAGCGACGGCGCGCGCGTGATTGCGGACGGCGTCACTTCCGGGGAGTTTTCCGGTCCCGGTCTCGTGGTGCTACTGGGAATTACCCACGATGACGGGCCGGAGCAGATCGCGACCCTGGCCCGCAAGGTGGCCCACCAGCGGATTATGCGCGATGAAAAGTCGGCCGTCGACATAGACGCTCCGGTGCTAGTCATCAGTCAGTTCACTCTCTATGCCGACACGAAGAAGGGCCGGCGGCCCTCCTGGTCGGCGGCCGCTCCGCGGGAAGTGGCCGAGGGGCTGGTTGCACAATTCGTCCAAGTGCTGCGCGAGGAATACGCACTGCGGGTGGAAACCGGGGTCTTCGGGGCCGACATGCGAGTAGAGTTAGTTAATGATGGGCCGGTAACGCTGATTTTGGAGGCCTAAGGTCCGCCGCTTTCACGCCGGTGGCGAACAGGGGCAGGTTTTGGGCTCTGGGGCCGTTAACATCATTGAAGCGGCCGACCCCGGGGGAACGACTTTCGGTATCCGGCCGACAGGAGGAGTGTCCCATGTTCGAGAGGTTCACCGACCGGGCCCGCCGGGTGGTTGTCCTCGCCCAAGAAGAAGCCCGGTTGCTCAATCACAACTACATTGGCACCGAGCACATTCTGTTGGGCCTCATTCACGAGGGCGATGGGGTAGCTGCCAAGGCGTTGGAATCCCTTGGCATCTCTCTCGACGCGGTCCGTGAACAAGTCCAAGAGATCATTGGTAGTGGGCAGCAGGCACCATCGGGCCATATTCCATTTACTCCTCGTGCCAAGAAGGTCTTGGAGTTTTCACTGCGTGAAGCACTGCAGTTAGGCCACAACTACATCGGTACTGAGCACATTCTGCTCGGCCTGATCCGCGAGGGTGAGGGCGTTGCCGCTCAGGTCCTGGTGAAGTTGGGTGCTGACCTGAACTCGGTGCGCCAGCACGTCATCCAGTTGCTGTCGGGCTACCAGGGCAAAGAGCCCGTAGCCAGCGGCGGCCCCCAAGAAGGCGCCCCAGCCGGCTCGGCTGTTTTAGACCAGTTTGGTCGGAACCTGACGCAGGCGGCGCGCGAAGGCAAACTCGACCCGGTTATTGGTCGCTCGCTCGAGATTGAACGCGTAATGCAGGTTCTGTCGCGTCGGACCAAGAACAACCCCGTGCTGATTGGGGAGCCGGGCGTGGGTAAGACCGCCGTTGTTGAGGGGCTGGCCCAAGACATTGTGCGCGGAGACGTGCCCGAAATTTTGAAAGATAAGCAGCTCTACACCCTGGACTTAGGTTCGCTGGTAGCCGGTTCGCGCTACCGCGGTGACTTCGAAGAGCGCCTGAAGAAGGTCTTGAAGGAAATCCGCACCCGCGGCGACATCATCCTGTTTATTGATGAGATCCACACCCTGGTAGGTGCCGGCGCGGCCGAGGGCGCAATTGATGCTGCCAGCATCTTAAAGCCCATGTTGGCGCGCGGAGAACTGCAAACAATTGGTGCCACCACGCTGGAGGAGTACCGCAAGCACGTTGAGAAGGACGCCGCTTTGGAGCGTCGCTTCCAGCCCATCCAGGTCGATGAGCCCGACTTGAAGCAGGCCATCGAAATCTTGAAGGGGCTGCGCGACCGGTATGAAGCCCATCACCGGGTTTCGATCACCGATGAGGCGCTCGTAGCTGCCGCCACCATGGCTGACCGCTACGTCAACGACCGGTTCCTGCCCGATAAGGCCATCGACCTGATCGATGAGGCCGGGGCGCGGCTGCGCATTCGTCGCCTGACGGCGCCGCCGGAGTTGAAGGAACTTGATGACCGCATCTCCGAGGTCCGCCTGATTAAGGAGACCGCGATCGATGATCAGGACTTCGAAAAAGCAGCCTCGCAGCGTGATTTGGAACAGCAGCTGACCACCGAGCGGGATGAGAAAGAAAAGGCCTGGCGCGAGGGTGACCTCGACACGGTCTCGGAAGTAGATGAAGACGTCATTGCTGAAGTGCTGGCAATGTCAACCGGTATTCCGGTCTTCAAGCTCACTGAAGAAGAATCCACTCGCCTGCTGCGCATGGAAGAAGAACTCCATCGCCGCGTGGTGGGGCAAAACGAGGCAGTCGAGGCGATCTCGCAGGCAATCCGCCGCACCCGCGCGGGCCTGAAGGATCCCAAGCGCCCCGGTGGCTCATTCATCTTCGCCGGCCCCACCGGTGTTGGTAAGACGGAACTGGCCAAGGCTTTAGCTGAATTCCTATTCGGCGACGAAGATGCCCTCATCCAGATCGACATGTCCGAGTTTGGTGAGAAGCACACCGTTTCGCGGCTGTTTGGCTCCCCACCCGGATACGTCGGCTATGACGAGGGCGGCGAGCTGACCGAGAAGGTGCGCCGTAAGCCGTTCTCCGTCGTGCTGTTCGACGAGGTTGAAAAGGCCCACCAGGACATCTTCAACTCGCTGTTGCAGATTCTGGAAGATGGTCGTCTGACCGACTCGCAGGGTCGGGTCGTGGACTTTAAGAACACGATCATCATCATGACCACCAACCTGGGTACCCGCGATATTGCTAAGGGTGTCCAAACCGGATTCCAGGTCGACGGCGATAAGAAGACCTCATATGAGCGGATGAAGGCTCGGGTTAATGACGAGCTTAAGCAGCACTTCCGCCCCGAGTTCTTAAACCGTGTCGATGACACCATCGTGTTCCCGCAACTCAGCCAGGAAGAGATCTACGCAATTGTCGATCTGATGATCGCCAATCTCGACGAGCGCATGGCCGAAAAGGACATGTCGCTGCGCATCACCGAGAACGCCAAGAAGCTCCTGGCCGAAAAGGGTTACGACCCGGTACTGGGCGCCCGCCCGCTGCGCCGCGCAATTCAGCGCGAAATCGAAGACGCCCTGTCCGAGAAGATTCTCTACGGAGACGTCAAGGCCGGGCAGGAAGTCATCGTTGACGCGAAGGGCGAGGGGCTTTTGGGCGAGTTTACGTTCACCGGCCAGCGCAAGGCGGCCGAAGATGAACAGTCCGAAGTCACCGTGCCCGTTGGCGCTGGAACCAGCGACACCGGAGCCAGCGAATAAGTAGTAAATAAAACCAAATAGCACTAGCGGAGCGGGCTTCGTAAAAAATTACGAGGCTCGCTCCGTTTTTTGCGCTCTGAGGCGTTCAGATAAGGTGAATCTATGACAAATTCGGTTCAGTGGGGGATTTTAGGAAACGCAAATATCGCGCGAACTCAAGTGATACCAGCGATCCAGCGCGCAAAAAATGGCGCTGTTGTGGCAATCGCGTCCCGCTCCCAAGCACCTACTGCGGTAGCGGAAGAATTCGAAATAGAGCGCGCCTTTTCCAGTTATGAAGAACTGCTAGCCGATGATTCTGTGGACGCGGTCTACATTCCCGTCCCCAATTCCGAGCACGTGGAATGGGTAGTTAAGGCCGCCGAGGCGGGCAAGCACGTGCTATGCGAGAAGCCGCTGGCCCTGAGCATGACGGAGTGGGACCGTGCCCGTTCAGCATGTGAGGCGGCGGGCGTCCAACTCATGGAAGCGTTTATGTATCGCTTCCACCCACAGCATCAAACGGTGCGCGACTTCATCGCCGCCGGCACTATTGGGCAAGTATCGGCAATTCACGCTAATTTTCACTTCGACATCGGCGAACTCGAGGGACCAAATGTGCGCCTGCACGGCAACCTCGGGGGCGGGGCGCTCAACGATCTGGGCTGCTACGCCGTCGACATCACCACTTCGCTTTTAGGCCGCGCACCCGAGCAGGCTTTTGCCACCGCACGCTTCGCGCCGGCCGATGAACTTGTTGACGTTTCCACCGCGGGAACGCTGAACTTCGGTGACGTGCAGGCAACTTTTAGTTGCGGCTTTCGCGGCACCGGCGATACCTACAGCATTGTGGGTAATGCGGGCCGCATCGACGTTCCCTATGCCTTCCGCCCGGACCAGCGCGGGGGCGCCGGAACCGTCATCGTGCACCGCGAAGGCACCAGCCAAGAGCACACCATCATCGGCGACCAGTACCGACTGCAGGTGGAGGCCTTCGGCGCCGCAGTGCAGTCCGGCACCGGTACCGAGGCGTTCATCGAGCAAAGTGAAGTCACCGGCAAAACGCTGGATGCCCTGGAAGGTCTAGGAATTGG
>JAJYRW010000121.1 GCA_021793895.1 Actinomycetes bacterium | reverse complement strand
CTGCAATGCCACGGCGTTTATGGAGTTCGTCCGAGCCCGCGCTGGCAATGTCGTCCGTCACTACCACGGTGCGGCAATCGATGCCCTCGGCCTTTAAACGCTCTTGGGCTTGATTGAAGTTCAGAACATCCCCTGCGTAATTGCCATAGGTGAAGAGAATCCCGCCTCCCGCATGGGCGGCTTTAGCTACGCTGTATATCTGCTGTGCCGATGGGGAAGCGAAAATATTCCCCATGGCAGCGCCATGCGCTAAACCGGGACCGACCAACCCCGCGAAAGCCGGATAATGGCCTGACCCGCCCCCGGTAATAACGGCAACTTCGCCCTCGGGGATTGCAGTTGCGCGCACAACTCCGCCGGGTACTTGCGTAACCCAACTGCTGTACGCCTGTGAAAATCCGGCTGTGAGTTCATCAGTGAAATCAGCGGGATCGTTCAAAATATAAGCCATAGTTACGCTCCGAGGCTCGAATTAGGTTCCTGTGACCGCAATTGATTGGAGTGGCAACGCGCTGGCTCGACCTCCATTTAGTTGCCGCTCCATCTTTAAGGGTCTCTGCAGATTCGCCAGGTCTTTTGGACGGCTAACCTGAATGAACATCTTTAAAGTTAAAAGTAACTATTACTGCGTTACTCTGAACATTAGGCCCGCCTCTAAGCTGCTGTCAACCTCGAAATCTGGCTTTTGGCCCCCGTGTTTCGAGTAGATAACGAAGGTAACGTTTTGGTATCACATACGAACATAAGGGCCGTATTCCGCGAAATCTAGCCAAAAATCCATGATTGACACTCGTGGCACCATAGACTTATGGTTGATTTAACGTTACGGTGCGTTAAGATCACACCGGTCTGAAAATGTGGCGCCGCCGCCCTCATGTGGCTGGTGTGCGTGGTCAGATCACGTAACGGCAAAGCAGATGCTCATCAAATAACGGTGGGCCGGCAGTGGACTGGAGCAAAGATGCGCGCAATAGTTTTCAATGGAGTAGGCGAAGTTGCGTTAGAAGATCGCCCGACGCCCGAACCGGGGCATAAGGAAGTTCTTATTAAAACAGCAGCGGTCGGGATCTGCGGTACAGATACGCACGTGCTGGATGGTGAATTTGAAGGAACGGTTTTTCCGCTAGTTCCGGGGCATGAAGCGACAGGGACAATCGTGGCTCTGGGGGAGGGCGTAAATGATGGGGTCTTTGATTTTCAAGTTGGCGATCACGTAGCGGTAAATCCGAGTACGACCTGTGGTGAATGCGAATTTTGCCTGAATGGGCAGCAAAACCTGTGCCCTGACTGGAACGGGTTGGGGGTCGTTGCCTCGGACGGTGCCTGCCAAGAAATGTTCGTAGCGCCGGCGCGAAATGTATTCAAACTGAAGCCAGAGACCGATTTATACGAAGCTGCTCTCATTGAGCCGCTTGCGTGCTCCATTCGCGGATGGGACTTGCTGCCTCGCAAATTGGGCTCACACGTCCTTGTCTACGGCGCCGGGACGATGGGCCTAATGATGGCGCAATTGGCGCCGCGCATGGGCGCAGCCTCGGTAACCATCGTTGACCTCAACGAAGATCGCTTACGGGTTGCGGCTGAGTGCGGGATCGAGCACCGCTATACAAGCGCGGATCAAGCCGATCGCACTGAATGGGATGTCGTTATTGATGCCACGGGCAGCATTCCCGCTATCGAAGATGCGGTTACGCGAATAAAGCCGGGCGGCACTTTTCAAAACTTTGGTGTAGCTCCTGCGGATGAGACTGCCAAGTTTTCGCCTTTTAGGGTCTATCGCGGCGAGTTGAATTTCGTCGGCAGTATGGCCGTTCACAATTCGTTCGGTCGAGCAGTTGAAATGTTTGAAATTGGCGCGATCAACGCCGAAGCAATGATTAGTCACTCTTTCACACTCGATGACTACTCCCAAGCTTTAGAGAAGTTTCGGGCAGGCACGGGTCGTAAGTTGCAAATTCGCCCGAACGATAGTGAATCAAAGGTCTTGCTATGACGCTTGAGACGCAGCAAATTGCGAAACGCCGCGCAACCAAAACGCGCAAACGCCGTATCACATGGATCGGTGTAGTCGTTCTTGTCGTGGTGGGCATCGCGCTGGGGACAAAGGTTGTTCCCCATGACGATCCAGCGCTAGAAGGCGAGGCGGCTTTTGATCCGGAAACTTTCGGTCAAGAGAATTTTGGAGCCGTTCGGGACGCGGTTCTCGATCAAGCGGTGGACGCCGAAGAACTAAGTGCAGCAATAGAAGCTGATCCAGATGCTGCTGCTGAAGAGTATGCAGAAGATGCGTCGGGTGGCGCGATTTATAGCGTCACAGTTACCGGAGTGGTCGGCGAAGGCGCATCCGGCATCTACGAGTTGGATGTAGATGGTGTCCCCGACGATCTGCTGATACGAGTGCAAACGGGGCCGGCAATTAACGGAACAGAATTACGTGATGCCACCGGCACCATGTCGTTTGGCGACTTCGCCAATCAGATCCAGTTTCAAGACGCGGCCACTGCTTTAAACAATCAAATGAAAGACGAAGTTCTCGCAGATGTAGACACGGATGATCTTGAGGGTAAAACCATCACGACGACCGGCGTTTTCACTTTGATAAATCCAGAAGCCTGGCTTATTACTCCTGTGGCATTGGAAGTCCAATGACGAGCACACCGGTTTTAGAAGACGTTGTACTCGAAGCGCGCAACGTAACCAAGGACTATGGAGGTACGAGAGCGCTCAAAGGCGTGACTTTCCGGATTCGACCCGGCACCGTCACGACGCTCTTTGGCGAGAATGGTGCTGGCAAATCAACTCTCATGAAAATCCTGTCCGGTGTTGAACAACCGACCTCTGGTGAGGTGTTTGTCGACGGCCAATCGGTGGATTTCGATTCCACTACCGATGCTGCAGAACTTGGGATTTCAATTATCCATCAAGAACTGAGCCTCGCGCCGAATCTAACGGTGCGCGACAACATCTTTATGGGTCGTGAAATTTTAGGCCCCTTCGGTGTGGATTTCGCAGAGGAAGAACGTCAAACTCGCGAAGTCTTAAAGGGTATGGAGCTTGATATCGAGCCCGATACCTTTGTCTCGGATCTTCGAGTTGGGCAGCAGCAGATCATCGAAATTGCCAGAGCGCTATCAATTGATGCTCGGATTTTGATTATGGACGAACCGACTTCCGCTCTCACCGCTTCGGAGGTCGAAGTCCTATTCGGCATTATTCGGGAGCTGCAAAGCCGCGGCGTCGCGATTGTCTACATCTCCCATCATTTGGAAGAGGCTCTCGAAATCACCGACCATGCGGTAGTACTGCGAGACGGAACTATCACCGCCCGCGGCGATCGAGACGAAATTGATTTGGAATGGATCGTTCGCCACATGGTCGGGGAGAACTTCGACCTGGGAAGTCCGCCCACCGGCTATGAGATGGGCGAACCCATCGTTGAAATTCGAGATCTAGTTGTAGCAGATAAAGAGAACCCCGACCGGGCAGCAGTAAATAATGTGAATTTGGATGTTCGCGCCGGGGAAATTGTGTGCATCTACGGCCTCATGGGTGCGGGCCGAACTGAACTTCTGGAAGCCATAGCTGGACGCGAAGAAATTACTTCGGGCGAAGTCTTTTTCGATGGGCAAGCTCTGAGTGACGAAACTATTGCTGAGCGAATCGAAGACGGCCTTGGTCTGGTCCCTGAGGACCGCCAGCGTGACGGGCTCGTCCAAAGTTTTGACGTGGGCAAGAACCTGACCTTGGCGAGCCTCGGTGAAAGCATCCGCCGAGGCGTGATTTCGAAATTTACCGAGCGTCGGCGCTCCGAGGAGTTGATCGAGGCCGTCACCGTAAAAACCCCCGGGCCAGACACGATGATCGGTTCGCTCTCCGGTGGAAATCAACAAAAAGTGGTGATCGGCAAGATAATTGGAACCGATCCCCGGCTGCTATTGCTTGATGAGCCCACCCGTGGCATCGATGTAGGAGCAAAAGCAGAAGTATTTCGCCTGCTATCTGAACGTGCCCGGGAAGGTATCGCAGTTCTGTTTTCTACTTCAGAACTATCTGAATGTTTAAGCATCCCGCATCGCGTAATCGTTATGGCGCGCGGGCGGATTGCCGCTGAGTTTACTCCCGAAACAATCACTGAAGACAAAATCATGGCTGCCTCAGGTGAGTCCACAGCCGTGGAAAGCAACTAGAACGGATCGACAATGGCGACGAACACGGTTTCCCCGGGCGCTAGTCGGAAAAGAAATTTTTCGCTGGCTACCCTATTAATTGAAGGGCGCGCTTTTCTTGCCCTAATATTGATTATTGTAGTATTTTCGCTTCTGTCACCGAATTATTTGACCGTGAATAACGTCTTGATTATGACGTCTCACGTTGCAATATTTGCCCTACTGGGCATGGGGCAGTTGCTGACCATTCTTAACGGCGGTATTGACCTTTCAGTCGGTTCGACGCTGGGATTCTCAGCTGTTATCGGTGGCTACTTACTTAAAGGTGTACCACTCGATATCTTCGGCGTAACGCTATTTCCCAGCGTGCCGGTTGTGGTGCTGATATCACTCGGCGTCGGTGCGCTCGTTGGAGCCGTTAACGGCATCTTGGTTTCCAGGTTTAACGTCGCTCCCTTTGTTGCGACTTTGGGCATGTTATATGCAGTTCGTGGTTTAGCGCTGCTTGCTACCAACGGCCTGACGATCAACAACATTGCCGGTAAGCCAGAGCTTGGAAACACCGGATTCTCGTGGCTCGGATTCAACCGGTTTTTCGGAATCCCCATCGGCGTAGTGATTATGATCGTCGTCGCAATCATTCTGGGCTTTCTAATCGGACGAACCCGATTTGGCCGCTGGCTTTATGCCTCGGGCGGCAATGAACGAGCTGCACAGCTCTCTGGGGTTCCCGTCAAACGAGTCAAGCTCCTTGTTTACGTGATTTCGGGAATGACTGCGGCGCTTGCAGGACTGGTTCTTGCTTCAACACTCACAAGCGCGGACCCGAATGCGGGCAATACGTATGAGCTCACCGCTATAGCGACCGTCGTCATCGGTGGAGCCTCGCTCATGGGCGGACGCGGCAATATTCGGGGCACGCTCTTGGGCGCGTTCGTTATTGGATTCCTCTCCGATGGCTTGGTGATCGTCGGGGTCTCCGCATACTGGCAAATGGTCTTTACCGGTGGCGTGATTGTCGCCGCCGTATTGCTCAACTCGCTCGATTACCGCCGGCGGAGGCGTCGCACCCCGGTAGAAACAGCGGCCAACGGAGCGGCAACGGCCGGTACTTCGTCTAACGGTTCCGGTCCGAATGCCGGTTCCCACCCGCCATCTATTCCTGCGAAAACGGGAGGAGAAGAGATGAGCGATGCAAAAGCATCTGTCGACGATGCGAAACCTACAGACATCTAATACAACGTCACACCAACTTAATTCACTTACAAAGAGGTAACTGAAAGGAAGCAAAATGATAGAT
>JAJYRW010000120.1 GCA_021793895.1 Actinomycetes bacterium | reverse complement strand
CATGTCCAAATTCCGCGCCAGCAAGTTCCCGGTGCCCAGCGGCAACAAAACCATGGGTACCCCAGTTCCCGTCAGGCCGGCAGCAGCTGCGCGCACGGTTCCGTCCCCGCCGCCGACGATTACCGCGCTGGCTCCAGCCTCAACCGCGGCGCGCGCCTGCTGGGTTCCGGGCGATTCGGGCGTGGTCTCAAACCACATTGGGGTCCCCCACCCGGCGGCAGTGCTCTGCTCTTCGACCAGCTCCCGCACCCGGGCTGGATCGACCTGTTTTGAGGGATTAAGGACGACGGCAACACGCTTGGTCATAAACGTTTCGCTTTGATCTATGTCGCTTCGCCGCGCTTCAGGGCCGCAACCCAGTCGCGTGCGGCGGCGAAGTCCTTGGACGAAGTTCCAGGAAGGATCAGCGGCATGACGTTATCGGCGCGGGGATAGGAACCAAGGAAGCGCACGCGCGGGGATACGCGATGTAGCCCGATGAGCACCTCGGTCATGCGTTCATCGGTCAGGTGTGCCTCGGCGTCAATCGAAAAGGCGTAGCGGCCCGCATCGCCGCTGGGCCGGGATTCAATTCGAGACAAGTTCACGCCGCGCACGGCGAACTGTTCCAGCATTTCTAGGAGCGCGCCGGCTTGATCGTGCGGCAAATGCACCACCAAAGATGTGCGGTCCGAGCCCGTGGCTGCGCCAATCGGGCCGGGGCGGGAAATGATCGCGAAGCGGGTGAAACTGCCGATGTTGTCTTCGAGTTCGGTAGCGGCGACCTTTAGCCCGTATTGCTCCGCCGCAATCGGCGCGCACAGGGCGGCATCGAAATCGGCTGTTGCGGCGGCGAGTTCTTTGGCTGCTGCGCCAGTGGACAGCGCGGTTATGTGCGTTACTCCGGAGAATTCTGCCGCGAGGCGCTGGCGGCACTGCGCCAGGGCGTGCGGGTGGCTGCCAATGCTGCGGATGTCTTCGAGCGTGGTTCCTTCCCGAACGGCAAGCACGAAAGTTACCGGGACAATGGCCTCACCAATGATCACGAGCGGGTCACCGGTGGCCAGTGAGTCGATGGTGGCGGTGACTCCGCCCTCGATTGAGTTTTCGATGGGCACAACGGCGCGATCTACCCGACCAGCGCGCACAGACTCTAAGGCACTGACCACGTCGGTATAAGCGACGGGAACGTCCACCTCGGGTCGGGCAACCTGCAACATGGCCGCCTCAGTGAATGTTGCTTCGGGCCCGAGATAGGCGTAGGAAAGTGGTTCTTCGCTCATATCAGTTTATTTTTCTTCCGGATTTTCGGGGCGTTCGTCACCGTCGCGACTTTCGGGCCGTTGTTCACCGTCGCGACTTTCGGGGCGCTCCTCACCATCGCGCCGACGAATACGCGCGGTTGCGGATTTAACCTTGCGCACGCTCAGGGCCAGTGCCACATCTCGATACTGTTTGGCCCGATGAATCTGACCAGCAAGGTCATTTCCGGTGGGTCGATGCTGTAACTCGCAGGGCACCTCGCGCACCGTAAAACCGTTGCGCAACAAGTCGATGGTCAGTCCAGTCTCCACGCCCCAGCCCCGGGCTAGGGGAAGGGCTGCTTCGAAAGCGGCCCGGGTGATGCAGCGCATTCCAGAAAGTGGCTGGGTCGGGGCCCAGCCGGTAGCTTTTTGGATGCCGCGCCGGGACAAACCAACAACTAGCCCGCGTCCACCCGCTCCTGCTTGGCGCGGAAGCGCCGCAATTGTCATATCGACTTCCCCGTTGACGACGGGCCGAACTAGGGGCGCGGTGTTTACCGCTGTTTCGCCCAAGTCCGCGTCGATAAAAAGTAAGGCGCGCTCGGGGCCGTCTTCGGCGTCACGCATGGCAACTACGGCGGCGCCGGTTTCCATCGCGGCGGCTTTTCCCCGATTTTGAGAATGGCGCACGGCCACGGCCCCGGCCTCGCGTGCCTCATGTTGCGTGCCGTCGTCGGAACCGTCATCGACAACCAGGACTAGATCAACTAGGGGAATGGCGCGCGCCGATCGCACCGTCATTGCAATCCGCTCGGCCTCATTTTTGGCGGGGATCACAACCGCAACGCGCTTCCCATTCACGGATCAAACCTTATCGGGCGGCAGCGATCATGTGCACTTTGACGCGCGTAAATGCGTTTTTGATCGGCGTTCGATACAGCGCGGGACGTAAGCACTCTAAATTCTGCCGCTGCGCTGCCGGGCGCGGCAACCACCGCGCACCGGAACCGCCGGGCGCTGCAGACGCCGGGCACTGCAGACGCCGAGCACCGGAAAAGTGCAGCCTATTGCCGCCCCCAGCGGTAAAAGGCTGCACGTTCTTCAAATCTGGGCGTATCCGTCTTCAAACCTAGGCGCACCCATTTACCACACGCGCCCGCCGGCCGCTTGGGACCTGAATCCTAGTAATGCGAACCTAATTGGCATTTACAATATGTTGTGCTGGTTCTTCATTATCCCCACTGCATCTAGTGGTTGCGGTGGTGGCTTTTGAAGAGGTAAGAGGGAACCCGGTGCGAATCCGGGACTGGCCCGCAGCGGTAACAGAGAACGACCGGCGCAACAGCACTGGCCGAAAGGCTGGGAAGCGCGCCCAGTAGGTGGAGGCACCGCCTCGATGAAGGCACTGCCTCAGCGCTCTGAAGTCCGAAGACCTGCCAGCGCCCGCAGAGATCTGCGGACAACCTACCGACGCTTCGAGGAGAGAGCATGTCGCTTGACACCCCTGCCTTCATTCGGGCAACTCCCCCGCCCACCGCTGCGATACCTAATGGTCTAAGCCAAGAGTTGGGCAAAGATTTACTCACCACATTTGAAGACATCGCATTTGGTGAAAAACCCACCGATGAGCAGCGTGAAAATGCGAATGTGGATGCAAACTCCGCAATGGGCGCGATGCTCAAATACGGCTCGGAAGGTGTAAAACGCTTCAATGCCTTGCGGGTATTAGAACCCCGCCATGCTCAGGCTCATGAGAATGGCGACATTCACATCCACGATCTGGATTTCTTAACACTCACCATGACGTGCTGCCAAATAAACTTGCGTGAGCTATTTCAAAATGGCTTCTCCACCGGCCACGGTGTTTTGCGGCCGCCCAAATCGATCACCTCATTCGCGTCGCTGGCCTGCATCGCGATTCAGTCCAATCAAAATGACCAGCACGGGGGCCAATCAATTCCCAATTTTGACTACGACATGGCCGATGGTGTGCGGCTGACATATGCGGCGCTCTATGAGAAATACCTCAACGATGCGCGCCGGCTCCTGGAAGGCGCGCGTCTCAAGGACGGGCAGCCTGATAACAAACAGCTTGCGGATGAAGACCTCGAGGAGCGCGCAGCGGCGGCTGCGCGGGAAACGGCGATGCGCGATACCGAACGCGCAACGTATCAGGCCATGGAAGCCTTTTTGCACAACCTAAACACCATGAATTCGCGGGCCGGAGCGCAGACGCCGTTTTCGTCCATCAACTATGGCACTGACACCAGTCCCGAAGGTCGAATGGTTATAAAGAACCTGTTGCTAGCCACCGAAGCGGGTCTTGGGCGCGGGGAAACGCCGATCTTTCCCATTCAGATTTTCAAGGTAAAAGCGGGAGTGAATCTGAATCCGGGCGATCCAAACTATGACCTGTTCCAGCTCGCCTGCCGCGTGAGTTCGCAGCGGCTCTTCCCCAATTTCTCGTTCATCGATGCCCCGTTTAACGCGCAGTACTATATTCCCGGGCGGCCAGAAACTGAGGTTGCCTACATGGGGTGTCGAACCCGGGTAATGGGCAACGTTCATGACCCCAGTCGAGAAATCACGCATGGGCGGGGCAATCTTTCCTTCACCTCATTGAATCTTCCGCGCCTTGCAATCGACGCTGCGGGAAACTTTGAGAAATTCTTCGCCACGCTGGATGAGCGAATAGACCTGATCATCGACCAGTTGCTGGCTCGTTTCGATATACAGGGCGCTCGTCGGGTGCGCAATTTTCCCTTCTTAATGGGACAGGGAGTCTGGATGGACTCATCGCTATTGGAGGTGGACGACGCCGTCGCGCCGGTCTTAAAACACGGCACCTTGGCGATGGGTTTTATTGGACTCGCCGAGGCACTCATCGCGCTCACCGGCGAACACCATGGCCAAAATTCCAACGCGCAGGAACTTGGGCTGCGCATCGTGGGACACATGCGCCAGCGCATGGACGAGGCCGCCGAACGACACCAATTGAACTTTTCATTAATAGCCACGCCCGCTGAGGGGCTGTCCGGACGCTTCGTCAAGATGGACCGCGCCCGCTACGGCAATATTCCGGGGATTACGGATAAGCAGTACTACACGAACTCGTTCCACATTCCGGTCGGGTTTTCGCTCACCGGATTTGCAAAGATCTCCCTTGAAGCGCCGTACCACGCGCTCACAAATGGCGGGCACATTTCATATGTGGAACTTGACGGAGCTGCCAGCAAGAACTTAGAGGCGTTCGAAGCCCTGGTGCGCGCCATGCATACGGCAGGAATTGGCTACGGCTCCATCAACCACCCGGTGGACCGCGACCCGCAGTGCGGATTTATCGGCGTCATAAACGACGAGTGCCCCGGGTGTGGGCGCTCCGAAAAAGACGGGCCCGGATTTGATCGGATTCGCCGCATCACCGGTTATCTAGTGGGCACGCTGGATCACTTCAATGACGCAAAACGGGCCGAAGAGCGCGATCGCGTCCGCCATACGCCACCTTCCACCTCATGACCGCCACATACTCGCGCCGCCCTGGCGTGTTGCAGCTCGCGGGGACAGTTCAAGACTCCATCGTTGACGGGCCGGGTCTGCGTTTCGTTGTATTCACGCAGGGCTGCCCCTTGCAATGTTTCGGCTGCCACAACGAGGAAACTTGGGATCCAGCTGGGGGCCGCACCGTGGAAGTCGCACAACTGGTTCGTGAACTCGATTCGAATCCGTTGACTGCCGGTCTAACAATCACCGGCGGCGAACCGACTATGCAGCCGCTTGCGTGCGCGCAATTAGCAACCGCAGCCCGGGAACGAGACTTAAATGTTTGGGTGTACTCGGGCTTTACGATAACGGCATTATTGCGGCGCTGTCGGTGGGAACCGGATTTGGCGCAGCTCCTTGAAAACGTGAACGTCTTAGTTGCTGGCCCGTATGTGGAATCGAAGCGGTCCCTGGCGGCGGACTTCCGTGGCAGTTCGAACCAGCTTCTAATCGATATGCCGGCGACGCTGCGCACCGGCCAAGCAGTGGAATGGGTCTTGCCCCAGCCCAAGCGCCCACAAACTCAAGCAATCGTATGGAGTCGACACGTTCAATAGTCACAAGGAAATTACAAGAGGAGCACTCCTGAGAGATGGCGGCAACAAAGCATTAGGCTGGAAACCATGCTTGCCGGTCTGCGTTCCAGGCGGCGCCTGGCCTGGGCCGGGTTCGCCGCGCTCGTGTTGACTCTCGCCACCTTTCTT
>JAJYRW010000119.1 GCA_021793895.1 Actinomycetes bacterium | reverse complement strand
GTTTCCCAAGCGACCGGGAAGTCATTGCTGGAAGAGCCATCATCAAACAAGCCGGTGACGGTTGCGGGGCAAACCGGGGCTGCACCGGGAGTGGTGATGGTCGCGGCGTAGTCGAAGTATTCGAGTCCCGCGTCCAGCGTGTCGACAACGTAGACGGTCGCCTCGACCTCAAGATCGAAACCCGAGACAGCACCCGTGATGGTGACGGTCTCATCCCAAGCGACGCCGTCGACGTCCCAAATCACATCGTGATACGCGAGGGGACCATCTTTGGGAAGCACCCAAACCTGACCAGGCAGTTCCGGCGCCGCACCCGTGATGACACGGCGGGTTACCTCTTCGGACTCAACCGGAGCATTCGGGTCGTCAGGTTCCGGTTCGGGCTCGCCTTCACCGTGGTAGTAACCAATCACTTCCCACTCCGTTGCAGCGACCGAGTACCAAGAATCACCGTTGGGCTGCGCATCGATCAACAGGCGCAGCTGGGTCGTGGTGACCTCATCGAACGTGACCTCGTTGGGACCGCGAATTTGCCCGGAATCGCCCACGATCGGGTATTCCGCGTCAATCGCGACGTACTCGTCCGCGTCCTCGTCGAAGTACTCAAGCGACCACGACTCCGGCGGACGCACATTGCCCGGGTTCGGCTCATCGTTCCAGAACCACACGTTTGAACCGGAAACAGTTACCGGGTCGGGCCACACATATTCGGCCCAGTGGGTTTCTTGATTTTGCCCGTAGGTGCCCCAGACTTCGCCGTGGCCAATGTCCTCGGTGGTCTTCCCGTCATTCAACGCATCCGCATCGTTCCAATCGGGAACGAAACTGACCGTTACCTCGGGAGCTCGATACTCATCGGCAGCGGAGGCAACATTTACAATCTCCGGTGCTTCCGGATCCTGGGGATCATCCGCGTAAACAATCGCCGTGGTGCCGGCCGTAAGCAAGGCGCCAGCGCTCAAAGCCGCCAAACCTCGGCGCAAATTCTTTCTCATCGATTTCCTTTTAACGTTCACAGTTATTTGCCTCCCTCCAGGCGAGCCTGGGAGGCGGCCAAGAGAATGCGCTGTCTGTTACGCGCGGACAACAGCCCCTGCGCGACATAGGCCTGGGATACCGACCGCACCCGATCCAAGAACTCATTGCGGTTCGAGAACGGAGCGGCCTCCCAAACTTCATCCAGCAGGGAACCGCCACTGCTCTTCGACGGGTTCGCCACACCGGAATCACGACCCGCAAAAACCACATTGCGTTCATCGCGCTCGAAGTACATCGAGTACAAAATGTCGTTACCGGAATACAGCGGATCGAACTCTTGCGAACCGATCACGATCTGGTGGTCATCCCACTTCACCGCACCCCCGATATTTCCGCTCAAGTCCATGAGTCCATACAGGCTCAGGCGCGGGAAACGGCTTCCATCGTGCACGAGGGAGTAAACGGTCGGTCCGTAGTGGAGCGATTGCAAAGTGGTCGAATCAACCGGCTTCTCAACGCGGAAACTCATGGGCAAGACGAGCTTGAGTTCATCGCCCGAGCGCCACTGCCGTGTCACCGATGCATAGGTGCCCGCTTTCGCGTTTACTGCTTCCGGCTCGCCATTTATCGAAACAAGGACGTCGCCGCTCACCCAGTCGGGAATGCGCAGCTTGATTGCGAGGGGCTCACTGGGTGCCTCCGAGAAGGTGAAGTTGATTTCACCGTCGCGGGGGTACTCGGTGGTTTGCACCAGTTTTAAACCCTTATCGGCCCAGGTCAGGGTCGAGCCCGCATACAAGTTGACGAATAATTCGTCGCCTGCGGTGTTGCGCGCGTATGCCGTCTCGAGGTACTTCATGGGGCTTTCCAAGCCGGTACCACCGCAGCAGGTTCCGATGTTGCCGTTGCCGTATTCCTTTCGCGCTCCCGCATGTGCCGGGAACATGTAAAGATTTTCGGGTCCTTCGGTTGATTCGCGGTTGCGACGCCCACCCAGAATGTGATTCAGGGTGGTGCGTTCGGAATACTCGGCATATTTTTGCTTTCCCGTGATGAGGAAAAGCTGCCAAGCGACCTTGACCATGTTGTAGGCGGCGCAAGATTCTGCATTGCGCTTTCCGATGTTTCCGGCGACGCTGTTCGGCGGGCCCCACATTTCGCCCTCGCCGGTTCCGCCGTGCGGATACATGCGTCCGGGCACGATCATGTCGAAGAAGTTTTCGACCGCGCGAAGGTAGCGCTCCTCACCTGTTGCTGCATAGAGCTTCGCATAGCCCACGAAGGTGGGTATGTGCTGATTCGCGTGCTTGCCGGTGATGATGTCCTCGCCCACCGCGCACGCATCAACGAGCGCGTTGAGGTCGAGAAGTTTCGCTGCCTCCAGGAAATCAGCGCGGTCATTGGCTTCTGATAGCCAATACAGCTCAACGAGTACATCGTTCATGCCACCGGATTCGCCACCGATGTAGATGCTCCACATCTTTTCGAGTTGTTCTTTGGAACACTTCGAAAGGCGGCCATATGTCCAGCGACCAATTCCCTCTGCTAATTCCAGCGCGAGAGAATTACCCGTGAACTTATAAGCATTAAGCAGGCCATCAAGAATTTTGTGCAGCGTGTAATACGGCGCCCAAATCTCGCCATAAGGTGCATATTCTTCTAATGCGGAGAATTGCCATTCCCCATATGCCGATAAAAAGCCCGGATGTGAGTACCGGGGCTTGCCCTCGTAGGTCTGAGCTGCCATTGCCGCGCGGCACTCTTCCAGACCAGCAACGATCGCGTCGACCTTCTCTTTGATCGCCTCCTCGCCCGTGGTGGCATAAGCCATCGCGAGCTTGCTCAAGAAGTGGCCGCCGTAGTGGCCACGCAGCAGACCGCCGGCGCCTCTCTCGTTTTGGCCCCTCTTATACTCAGCCGGACCCCAGCGCTGTTCATCGGGTGCCGGGCCATACTCCTCCCAGCCGCCGGGCGGACGGGCGCTGCCCACGTCGAGGCCGGCATTGCGGCGGAAGACCGCGAGAATCCGGTCCACGGGATAGGCGCGGGCCAGCGCCAGCGCGTGAGAGTGGCCGCGCATGTAGACGCCGTCTCCCACACCAATTTCGGAGAGCGAAAACGGGTGGTAATCCCAGGCATCCTGGACAGGCAGTGTCGGCTGATTACGTAGAACCGTGTTCAGCGACTGGGTGCGACCGATAGCGGGGCTCGCGCCCGCGGCTCGGTTCGGTGCAGTGATTCCGCCGGCGCGCTGCGCCGTGGCGGACGTGGGACTGGAAAATACACGCGCTGCACCGAGGGTAATTCCGGCTAGTGCAGCGCCTCCGAGGAACTTCCGACGTGATGCATCACGCGGAGTTTCCGAATTGCGAGTGATTTTACTCAACAGAGTTCACTTCTTTCTTATTCATGGCAGCGCAGCCTTGCTACACTGCCACTAGTCCCTTCGCCTGCATTTACTTTGGACGGTTGTGCGGGCGAGGGGGCGCCTTATATTTACATTGGTAATGAAGATTGAACGTTAATTACCAATTAATGTCTTTAAGTGTCGTTATCGTTCCTTTCATGAGCCGCCATGGGAGGCGGAACAGGCGTAAACGTATTGTCTTCCAGGTCTTCATCGTCGAGACCGAGGAACCGTTGCGGGCTAAAGTCTTCTACGCCAATGTCAGATAGGGCTCCACGCATTTCGGCATCTACTTTCTGCGAGGTCAGTTGCCATACGCGCTTGAAGTGGCGGATTTTCTCGCGGACCGTCCGCACATAATCCGGCAGCCGAGAGGGACCGATGATGATTGCGGCAAGTACCAGCCAGAAGATGAACTCTTGGCCCGA
Organism: Actinomycetes bacterium; assembly: GCA_021793895.1. The sequence continues at coordinate 1,664 of JAJYRW010000119.1, read as the reverse complement.
TATCCCAAACACGAGACCCCTAGTTCTCGTGCTCTGGATCCGATTTACTAAGAGATACGTGCATTAACACCACTCCTCTTCGAGCTGGGTTTAACTCACTTGGATCAGCAGCGATGGAAGTCTTCACTTCCCGAGCCATGGTCAGCCTAGCACCCGCTGTTAGCGCTATCAAGAAACCGCTTAAGGAAGTGTTCGAGCGATAAGGATCTCGTGACTTTTGGCGAATTATGGAAGTAGTTGCTTGGCCGCTAGATCACGGGGTTTCGGTGGGTTTTCGGTGAGTTTTCCGGGTGTGGCGTGCGGGCCGGGCGAGCGCGGACGCCGGATGCAGAATGTCCTAGTTCAGACGGGTTGGCTTGTTGAAACGCGGTTTTTGCGCCGATTTAGCAGGCTTTCTGGTCAAAAGGCGACATCTTGGAGGTCATCCCGTCTGAACTAGGACATCGGAGCCGCCGCAATAGGCAGGATGCGGGCGTCGTCGAGGTTCGCTCGTGTTCTGGCGAATTCGACGCGACATTTTGCGTTGTCCCGGAAGTTCGCAGACTTTTACCGCTCCCAGCGGTAAAAGTCTGCACTTTGGTGGCTGGGCGAGTGGCCGGTCGCCGGGACGAGGGCGCGCGGCGTGTGGCCCGGAGGGTGGCCGGCGGGCAGGTGCGCGGGGGGATGTGCGCAGCGGCAGGCGCGCGAGGCGCGGGGGAATGCGCGCCGCGGCAGGCGGCAGCGCAGCGGCAGGCGGCAGCGCAGCGGCAGGTGGCAGCGCAGCGGCAGGTGGCAGCGCAAACGGCAAGAAAAACGGCGCCCACCACCGCGAAGGGATGGGCGCCGTCAAACTGGTGCTTTTCCGCTACCGCGCTACCGCGCTACCGCGCTTTCGCGCCATCGCGCTACCCGCGCAATTAGCGTTAAATTACTTCATCTTCTGGCCAGCAGAACGCAACTGCTCGCAGGCCTCGACGATGCGCTGAGCCATTCCGGCTTCAGCAGCTCGGCCCCAGGCACGCGGGTCATAGGCCTTCTTGTTACCGATGTCGCCGTCAATCTTGAGCACGCCGTCGTAGTTCTTCATGACGTGGTCAACGATCGGGCGGGTGAACGCGTACTGCGTATCGGTGTCGATGTTCATCTTGATGACACCGTTGTCGACCGCGGTTGCGATCTCTTCGGCGGAGGAGCCGGAACCACCGTGGAACACGAGGTCAAACGGCTTTTCCTTGCCAACTTCCTTACCAACGGCCTCCTGGATTTCACCCAGGAGTTCGGGGCGGAGCTTGACGTGTCCGGGCTTGTAAACGCCGTGGACGTTACCGAAGGTCAAAGCAGTGAGGTAGCGGCCCTTTTCGCCGGAACCCAGGGCACGAACAGTTGCCATGCCGTCTTCAACGGTGGTGTAGAGCTTTTCATTGATTTCGTTCTCGACGCCGTCTTCTTCACCGCCGACAACACCGACCTCAATTTCGAGGAGGGTGCGAGCTGCGTTGGACAGTTCTAGGAGTTCTTCCGCAATACGCAGGTTGTCTTCGAGGGTCTCGGCCGAGCCGTCCCACATGTGGGACTGGAAGGTCGGTTCTTGACCGTTCTTGACCTGCTCTGCCTCAATGGCGAGCAGTGGACGTACCCAAGAGTCGAGGTTTTCGCGGGCGCAGTGGTCCGTGTGCAGCGCAATG
>JAJYRW010000118.1 GCA_021793895.1 Actinomycetes bacterium | reverse complement strand
CTTACCCACCGGCTGCGCCTGGAAAATGGCGAAAGCGCGACGGCGCTAGAAATCCAGCAGCGCTATTTTGCACTGGCGCGCCAGGTGGCGGGTAGGGACGCGGAAACAGCAGCGGTCTTAGCTAAGTGGGAAGAAGTGCTCACCGGGCTGGCAGCCAATCCAGCGACCATGACTGAACAGGTCGAATGGGTGGGCAAACGCGCCGTACTGGAGGGACTGCGGGCCCGACACGGCCTGGAATGGGACGCCCCGCGCATAGCCGCGGCAAATATTCACTGGTCTGATTTGCGGCTTAGTGGAATCGCGCAAAAACTGCGCGCCGGCGGGTTATTCGAAACGTTAATTTCGGACGACGCCGCGGCAGCCGCCGTAGAAGAACCACCTGCCGATACGCGCGCCTGGTTTCGGGGCAGCGCAATCGCTAAATTTGGTGCGGACGTGCCGGCCGCCAGCTGGGGAACGATTATTCTGCGCGGCGAAGATCACCTACACCGCATCCCTATGGTGGAGCCGCTGCGCGGGACTCGAGTAATCACGGAACAAATACTGACCGAATCTGGTTCTACAAGTGAACTAATCACTAAATTGACCGTTCCGTAGTTGGCAGGTGAATCACACTTGTTGGCGGCGTAGAATCAATGGGCAGTTGCTAGTTAAGAGGAGAAAGTATGGGGCAAGAGTTTATTCGGAAGGACCGGCAGGACACCCCCGAGCCGGAAACACCACCCGAGCCCCTCAAGGTTCCTTCCGCACAGGTAGCCCAAGTCGATGCGGTTTTGGATGAGATCGATGAGGTCTTGGAACTAAACGCCGAGTCGTTTGTGCGCGGTTTCGTACAAAAGGGTGGCCAGTGAGTTCGGCATCACACCCCGTTGGTTTACCGCCGGCTTTTACCGGACTGGGACTACCGTCCTTTGTGGATTTTTTATCCGGCCACGCTCCCGAGCTTTTGCCGCAAACGACCAGCGATAACCCGCAAAATCCGGCGCCGCATGGCACCACCATTTTGGCGCTGCGCTACCGCGACGGAATTCTCATGGCCGGGGACCGGCGAGCGACTGCGGGAAACGTGATCGCCTCAGCGCACATGCGAAAAATTTTCGAAGCCGACTCGCTTTCCGCGATTGGAATCGCCGGTACGGCCGGGCTCGCGTTGGAGTTAGTGCGCTTATTCCAACTGGAACTGGAGCATTTCGAAAAGATCGAGGGCTCGCTCCTGAGCCTGGAGGGCAAAGCAAATCGCCTTTCCACCATGATTCGGGGAAAGTTAGGCCTGGCCATGCAGGGTCTAGCCGTGATGCCGCTCTTTGCCGGATGGGATGACAAACTCGACCGGGGCCGCATCTATTCCTATGACGTCACCGGTGGCTGTTATGAAGAACGCGACCACCACTCGATTGGTTCGGGCGCGCTGTATGCCCGCGGCACATTAAAGGGTCGCTGGGAACCCGGGTTAAGCCAAGATGCGGCGGTAGATCTAGCAGTTCGCGCGATGGTAGATGTGGCAGAAGAGGACACCGCGACTGCCGGCCCCGACCCAATCCGGGGAATCTGGCCGCTAATCGCGACTGTCACGGCCGATGGCTACGGCGAAATTGCAGACGCTGAAGTCGGTGAGCGGGTCCACGGCGTACTGCAGCAGCGCCAAGAAACTGCCAACCAGCACCGGAGCGGGGTCGCTTCAGATGGCGGGATGGCTTCAGACGTGGAAGGCGATGAACAGCCATGACCATGCCGATATATGTATCCCCCGAACAGTTAATGAAGGACCGCGCAGACTACGCGCGTAAGGGGATTGCCCGGGGCCGGTCGGTAGTAGTCCTTGAATATGACCAGGGGATTCTTTTCGCCACCGAAAACCCCTCGCGGGCACTGCACAAAATTAGCGAGATCTACGACCGCGTCGGATTCGCGGCGGTCGGAAAATATAACGAGTTTGAAAATCTGCGAGTGGCCGGCGTGCGATACGCCGATCTGCGCGGATACGCCTACGACAGGTCTGATGTAACTGCTCGCGCGCTGGCCAACGCCTATGCCCAAACGCTGGGGACCGTATTTACCACGGAAGCAAAACCGCTCGAAGTGGAGATCGTGGTGGCCGAAGTAGGAATTAGCGCTGAATCGGATCAGATCTATCGCATCAGCTATGACGGCGCCGTGGTGGAAGAGCGCGGCTGGGTAGTGGTGGGTGGACGCGCCGATCACTTATCCACGCAGATGGAAAAGCAGTGGAGCCCGCAAATGCCCCTTGGCAAGGGCCTCAACCTGGCAATTGATGTGCTGGCCCAGGCCGATGAACCGCAGCGAGAACTGGATTTAGAACAGTTGGAAGTGGCGATCTTAAACCGGAAGAAACCGCGGCGGACCTTTGAGCGTTTGACAGCTGCGCGTTGTGCCCAGTTACGCCAGGAGAACAACTGACCGTGAGTGCGACTGCCGCGCCGGACCCCTCCAGCGCAAGTCCCATGCCCGGTGCGGCCCCGGCTTCGGATGTCCGCCGGATCTACGGCATCGAAACTGAGGTTGGTATTGCCGTTGAAGCCGATCCCGGTTTAAACCTGGGCCCGGAAGAAGTGGCCCGGGCTATGTTTCAGCCCGTGGTGACCTGGGGGCGGTCTTCAAATGTCTTTTTACCCAATGGAGCGCGGCTGTACTTAGACGTTGGCTCCCATCCGGAGTACGCTACCGGCGAATGCGACTCGCTGCATCAAATAGTGACGCACGATCGCGCGGGGGATCGCGTCTTGCAGGGGATGGCCGAAAAGGCCGAAGACGCCCTAAGTCAGCCGGATAAGCAGGTGAGAATCCACCTGTTTAAAAATAATCTTGACTCGGCCGGGAACTCATTTGGCTGCCATGAAAATTACCTGATCCGACGGAAAATCCCGCTGGAGCGCTATACGGACGCCTTGGTGCCCTTTTTAGTTTCCCGCACCCTGCTGACCGGCGCAGGCGGTATCGTTACGGGAACTGAAGGGGCCCGTTTTGTGCTTTCGCCCCGCGCGTTTCATATTTGGGAGGCAGTTTCGTCTTCCACGACGCGCTCGCGGCCCATGATCAACTCCCGTGATGAACCGCATGCGGATCCGGAACTCTATCGCCGCCTCCACGTGATAGTGGGGGACTCCTCCCGGGCAGAACCCACCGTGTTCTTGAAAATGGGCACGATGGATTTGATGCTGCGGATGGTGGAGGCCGGGGTTTCATTTGGTGATATTCGTCTCGACAAACCGATTCGGGCGCTGCGCACTATCAGTGGCGATTTCAGCGGGCGGGAACCCATCGCGCTGGCCTCTGGCAAACAGACGAGCGCGTTGGAACTCCAGCAGTGGTTTTTAAAGAAGGCCACCGAGTTTTTGGCCCACACCGGTGCGAATCGGCCCGAAGATAAGCAGGTCCTTGATCTGTGGCAGCGCAGTGTGGCGGCGCTCGAAGCCGACGATATGTCGGGGGTGAGCACCGAGTTGGACTGGGTGATTAAGTATCGGCTGTTTGAGAGGTATCGCCAGCGCAGTGGCTGCCAGTGGAGTGACCCGCGTTTGGCTCGCCTTGATCTGACATATCACGATCTATCGCAGGAGCGCGGAATTTTTGAGCGTCTGGAACAAAATGGCGCCGTGCGTCGTTTGACCACTGAAGCGCAGGTGTTGGAAGCGATGGCTCACCCGCCGCAGACCACGCGCGCGAAGCTGCGGGGGGATTTTATTCGCCAAGCCCAAGAACACGGTGTGGAATATACGGTGGACTGGGTGCATTTGCGCCTCAATTCACCGCCCACGCGCACGGTGGCTTGTCGCGACCCGTTTGCAGCCCAAGATGAGCGCCTCGCGACACTCTTTGCTTAGATGCGGCGGGCGGGTATTTGCTGCGTGGCACGGTTTGCGCAGCCGCGGCGCGACGATATTTGAAAAGAAAGGTAATTGTGCACACAACTACGCGCAGGAAAGCCGGGCGGTTAATTGGTCTGCTCGCAGTTTCAGCGACCCTCCTGGCAGCCGGCTGCAGCGCGGAAGAAGAAGAGGAAGAGGTGCCCGACGTCACTGACGTCACGGTATCCGAAGACACTTCTGCTGAGCCGGAGATTGATTTCACTGCGCCGCTCGACATTGAACAACTCGAGGTGACCACCGTGGTGGAAGGGGACGGCCCCGAACTCGCGGAGGGGGATCTGGCGCTAATTCAAGCGGTATTAGTCGACGCGCAATCTCAAGAGGAGCACATTAATACCTGGTCTTCCGAACCGCGGGCGATGCATTTAACTGTCACCTCTGCCGGCCAAGGCCTGTATACCGCACTCGTGGGCGCCCAACCCGGGGACCGGATTTTACTGAAGGAACCACCCGAGGCCGATGAAGTGACCACCGGAAGGGTCGCCGTCCTTGATGTCCTGCCTTCGAAAGTGGCCGGTGAAGAGATTGAGCCCAGTGACGACTTACCGTCCGTGTCTTTTACTGCCAACGGCGCACCATCAATCACGATCGATGAGGACTTAGAAGTCCCCAGCGAACTTGTTTCTCAGTCTTTAGTTAAGGGCGAGGGCAAGCAGGTTCGCGCGGGCCAGACCGTGACCATGAATTATTACGGCGTGCGGTGGGAAGATGGCGAAGTTGTGGACACGACCTGGACGGAAGAACAGCTGCCGCGCTCCTATCAAATTGGCGTGGGCGATCTACCCTCCGGGTTTGACACCGGACTTCTCGAACAGCGCATCGGTTCGCGCCTAATGCTGGTGTTGCCGCCCGAAGAGGGATACCCAGAAGAGGGCGTCACCGTCTTTATCGTCGAACTTTTGGCCGTGACTGGAGAACCGATCGAATTGGACAGCCTCGAAGACTAATTGCGCGTGCGCTCGGTTTTCGCAGACCAGGCCCGCGTTTTTATGGCAGCGCGAAACGCAGCTATAACAGCCTGAGTCGCAGATCCGCCCGCTGTGGGGTCTTTTCTCGTTGCAGCATCTGGGCTTCTTGTTGTGACCACATGTGCCAATACGGCTCGAACACGTCCCGCTCACGCGCCATTGCCCGCTCATAGCGCACGTTGGTATCAGCATCGAGCCAAATAAGTGCGGAGGTAAAACGCGCGATTTCCCGTGCGCCGGCCCCGCACCCCTCAATGAGTACCCGGCCACTAGTTGGCAGTGCGATCTCTAGCTCGCGCGAACTGAAACTCTGCTTCTCCCAATCCCAATATCGCGCACGAGCTGGCCTACCGCTCGACCAGGGGATTAGCACTTGTTCAGTTAGGTGGCCCGGCCCGGCGTGTAGCCCAGCCCAGCCGGCATAAAAATCCTCAATGGCCAAAACCCTAATATCGGGATTTTGCCGGGCAACGGCGGCACTCAGGCTTGTTTTCCCCGACCCGGACCGGCCATCAATTGCCACAATCGTGGCGCCACTAATGCTGCTTTGGCGCGGAGGATGTGCAAAGAGTTCTTCTACAACAGTTGCAGCGCCATCCAGTGAGATGGCTTGCAGCTCCGATTCG
>JAJYRW010000117.1 GCA_021793895.1 Actinomycetes bacterium | reverse complement strand
GGGAAAAACCACGGTCACCGCGACCTGCGTATCGGCCAACTCTGCCTGCAAGCCCTCCGTCCACAGTTTCACCGCGCCTTTTGAAGCGCTATAGGCGGTTTGCCCGGGGAAGGGTATGAGACCGCCCATTGATGAAACATTCACCAGGGCAGCTTCCGGGCGCGCCAGCAGGACATCGAGGAACACCTTGTTGATGTTGATCGTGCCCCACACGTTTACGTCGATAACTTTTTCAATGTCTTCTATTGAGAGCTCGGCGATGGGAACGAAGCGCTGGATGATGCCCGCGACGTTGATGAGCCCGTCGATCGGGCCATGCAGCGCCTCGATTTCAGCAGGAAGTTCCCCAACACGATCGCGATCGGCGAGGTCAACTGCGTGTTCAGAGAAGTGCTCGGCAGCCGAACCTAACGTGGCCGTTTCGCTAAGTGCCGCATCGGAAATGTCGACACCGGCCACCCGGGCCCCACGCCGCAACAGCTCTAAGGCAACTTCTCGACCGATTCCGTTCCCCGCGCCCGTGACAACGAAGGTCTTATCTGCAATCTTCATGGCTCTGCACTCTTTTCGATTTTCATGGCCTTACGCCTTTTCCAAACTGGACGGCTTAGTGGCTTTTGCAATATGCCGCGCAGCGATGAGTCCGAAGACCACGGCTGGCCCCAAAGTTGAACCCGGACCCGGGTAGGTGTGTCCCATCACCGAGGCCGAGCAGTTTCCAGAGGCATACAACCCCTCGATGACGCTCCCATCTTCGCGCAGCACGCGAGCGTGCTCGTCGGTCACGACGCCGCCCTTGGTTCCCAGGTCGCCAATAACAAACTCCACCGCGTCAAACGGCGGCTTTTCCAGCGGCCCCAGGTTTGGGTTTGGTTTCACAGTCGGATCAGAGTAGTACCGGTCATAAGCCGAATTGCCGCGACCGAAATCTCCATCCACCCCGGAGCGCGCGAATCCGTTGAACCGGTCGACCGTCGCGCGTAATACTTCGGGCTTCATGTCGAGTTTTTCGGCGAGCTCCTCAATTGAATCCGCTTCGAAATAGCTGCCCTGCTCGCTCAACTTCTGCTTCACACCCGGTGCGAGCAGGTAGTTGCGCAGATAGCGGCGGTGGCGCTTCTCCGCGATCATCCACCAGCGTCCGTCTTTTTTGTGCGCCAGCATGTGATGACCTAAGTCAACGTATGACTCAGCCTCATTTGCAAAACGGTGCCCCTCGTCGTCCACAATTATTGAGTACGGCATCGCGCGCTCGCCGACGATGAAGCTGGGGTCCTCGACCCCGGGATTAACCGAGATAACAGATGCACCCCACCAGGCGTCGTCCATAAGTTCTAAAGCGGCGCCGTGTTTTTCGGCCGCCTCGATTGGCACGCCCATATTGGTGAGCACGCCTGAGGGGTGGCCCTCGATGCCCTGGAGTTCCTTGCGCTTCGCCCGGTTGCCATCGAAGCCGCCCGAGCCGAGTATCACGCCGCGCCGAGCTCCGATTCGGACGTCGCGGCCCGCGTGGTTTGCAACGACTCCAACGACCTTGCCGTCCTCGACGATTAGGTCCGTCATTTCGGTTTCCATCCACAGTTTCGCGCCGCCGTGCCCCACAGTGGCGTTTAGCAAGGAACCCGTAAACGCCACGCCGATCCCCGCCAAAACGCCCTTGCCCGTTAAAAGACCGCGCAGCGTTCGGAAGACGAGCTGCACGCCGCGCGTAAATCCGCTGACGGTCGTGAACGCGCGGGTTAAAAGCCACACATCATCCGTCATGACCGGTAATGCAGCAGGGGCGGCCATGTTCTTGCGGTAGGGCCCCATCTTCTTTTTCGGGATGGGATAAATCTCGAGCGCGCGGCCAATTTTTCCGCCGGGAAGCTCGGGGTAGTAGTCCGCGTATTCCTTGGCCCGCACGAAAGCAATTCCGTGCTTCTCGCACGTGTTGACCCAGTCATCGACTCCGTCGACAAAGGCTTCTTGGCGCTCGCGACTGGTAGCCCGGTACTCATTTTTTGCGGTTTCGGCCAGGTAGGTGAGCGCATCTTCGCGCGAATCGCCCGCGCCATCACGGCGCATGAGGGGGTTATTGGGAAGCCACATGCCGCCGCCAGATTTATTGGAGTTTCCACCCCATTTATCGCTGCTTTCCAGCATCACTGCGGAAAGCCCCTCATCGACGGCTCCCAGGGCTGCTGCTAATGCCGCGGCTCCACTGCCGATAATTACGACATCAAATTCATGGTCGAATGAAGTCATTTTTGGTCCTCCAACCTGACCGGACACTAATGTCCGGATACACTTTTAATTGTGGCGCAACACAGGTCTAAGAGCAACCGTGGTCCGGCCGCGGCAGCAGAAAATCGGGAAGCATTACTCGCCGCTGCCCGAAGTCTTTTTCGCGCGCATGGGTACGACGTCCCACTTAGCAAGATCGCGCGGGAAGCCGGAGTGGGTCAGGGCGTGCTCTATCGGCATTTCCCTACCCGCTTGGAGTTGGCTTTCGCAGTCTTTGAGGAGAACTACGCGCGCTATGAACGTTTGGCGCGAAAGTCGGCGCCGGACGCGTTCTTTGTTCTGTGGGACGAAATCGTGCGCAACGTTATTGAAGAAACAGCTTTTATCGATATGGCCATCCAAGCGCGGCAAACTCGCGACGATTACGACGCCATTGAGCGGTTAATGGAAATACTGCGCCCGCCGCTCCAGCGCGCCATTGCTGCTGACCTGCTCGCCCCCGACGTCACCGCGGATGAAGTGGTGATGGCTATTCGCATGGCTTATGGAATTGTTCGCACTGCGGGTGGCTTTGCTGACGCAGCCGATTTACGTCGTACCGTTTTGAGGGCCTTTCCCAGGCTTGCTCACGGCTGACTTTGCCGCGACATTCGCCTTATCAATATGAGGGTAACCACCGCCAGCACGACCGGGACGATGATTCCCAAAATCAAAAATGCGAGAAAGCCGCCGATTCGATCAGTCATCCATTGAAAGTTCATGCCGAAGAAGCCCGTGGCGAGGGTGAGTGGCAAAAAGATCGTTGCAACCAGCGTAAGCCGTTCGGACACAAGGGTGTCTTGCTCGTTCAAAACGTCACCGAGCATTGCATAAAGGCGCGTTGCCATGGATTGATTGGCATCGAACGCGCGCGCGGCCCGCGCCAATCGCCGCTCATGCAAATCGCCCAGCGTTTCAGCTAATTCACCCTCGGGGGATAGCAGGTTTTGTTGTGCCGCCTGCATTTCTCCGATGCGAAATAGATCGCTTCGCACCCCTCCGATCGCCCGGCGCTGCGCCGAAGAGGCGTACCCGATCGCTTCGACCGCAAGTTCCTCGCAGTAATCATCTAATTCCCCCAGCACCTCTTCGCAGCGCCGAGCCACCGCCATTATGGTGGCGGCCACCGGCTCCCAATGGTCACCGGAGTGGTCTTCGGGGCGCAGCGCCGCAATTATTGGACGCACTGCTTCGAGCGCGGCGGGTGCCCCCACCGCCAACATCCCGCGACCGCGCGAAAAAAATTGGAGCGGAAATTGTTGCCGATCCGCGCCCAGCACCATGAGCATGAGATTTACTTGTTCGTCGGTGACCACCACGCTCGGCCGGCGCGGCGATTGCGTCTCGAGCGGCCAAGTTAGATCCATTTGGTCCGCGGCTGCCTCGATTAGCTCTTTATCGCTGGTTTCCGCCAGCACACACAGTTTCGAACCGTGACTACGCTGCAGCGCATCCACTTCGCCAATGATGTCCAACCGCCTCGCCTCCCAATTGCCGCTTCAGTGCTGCTTGGTTCACTTCTACCGGAATGATCGGGCGCAGGCACGTCTGCCACGGTAAAACAAAATTATGGACGGCGGCTCTTGGGTTTCGAGCCATCCTCACCCGCCCGGAAGGTGCTAGCGCAGTTTCGCGGCCAAAGTCGACATCAACTTCTGGGCGGTTTGCCAGCTTCTGGGTGGTTTGCTGCCTAGCAGGGGCTATGCCCTCCGCCGCGGGGTTAGTGGCACGGACACGGCGGCGTTATTGGTGCGGGGGAGTGACAATATAGGTCTGGTTTGCAGTCGCCACAGTTTGATGCGCTCCGCAGGACATAACCAGAGCGACTATCCAGCCGATAATTGACCACCCCAGAAGGAAGTTAATAACGCCGATGGCACCGTGATTTGCCTTGCCGCGACTGGCTGCGATTGCCCACGGCAGCATATATAGGGCCGTAAAAATGGCGAGAATCCAAGCAAATGCTAAGACGCCGCCGCCGACGTGGCGCTGGTTTGTAACAATTTGGGGCCCATGCGGGTGGCCATAATAAGTCATGATCAAAACTCCGTTGCGCGCTTCAAACAATTGCAAGATGCCTATCTCCATCGTTCACAATGCGAATTGCGTACCGCCGAGTGGGTCACAGTTCGCGCTGGCGCGGCCCCGGGTTATTGCTGCTTTAGAGCGGGGTCGATACATGAGATCATGATTTTTATGACGGAATCTACGGAATCTTATCCCGCGACCTCTCCCAATCGGTATGAATCCGCTACTGCGTGGCGCGATGTTGATGGCTACTTCACGAAGGCGCTCATCACCGAAGATGAAGCTTTAATACAGGCCCGGGAATCAAGCGCAAAAACCACCTTGCCAAACGCGGAAGTTGCCGCGAATCAGGCTGCACTTTTAGGGCTTGTTACGCAGATTGCTGGAGCAAAACGCGTGCTGGAATTCGGAACCCTTGCCGGGTACTCCACAATCTGGTTCGCCCGCGCAGTTGGCCCAGCTGGACAGGTAGTAACACTGGAACTCGAAGAGAGTAACGCCCAGGTTGCCCGCGAAAACTTCACCGCCGCCCACGTGGCGGACCGAGTCGAGATAATCGTGGGGCCCGGCATTGAATCCGCCCAGCGCCTAATTGCGTCGAACGTGGCTCCATTCGACTTAGTGTTCATTGACGCCGATAAGCCCAGCAATCCCGACTATCTTGCTGCTGCACTGCAACTAACCCAATCCGGGGCCGTGATCATTATTGACAATGTCGTTCGCAACGGTGCGGTAGTGGACGCAAGTGGCACTGACCCCCGCGTTGAGGGAGTTCGCAACGTGACCGAGGCAATCGCAAACCATCCAGAATTAGATGCCACTGCTCTTCAAACTGTGGGCATTAAAGGCTGGGATGGCTTATTGATAGCGCGTCGGCGCTGACGCGACCAACGGTCGCTGCCTAACCACTGGCGCCTGCCCTGGGCAGCGCGCAGGCCTTAAATGTTCACAATTTCTTTGTTTCGCGGCAAATAACCATTGAAGGTAAACGGCACCGCGTGCGAATTTTCTACGTCCTGACTGCCAATTGCTTGCAAATGCAGGTGCGGCTCCGTGCTGTTTCCGGAATTGCCGCAGCGTGCCACCGCGTCTCCGCTTGCTACATGCTGCCCGAGCCGAACCTGAATACTGCCCTGATGCAGGTGACACAGCACCACCACGGGCCCAGTTGCTGTCGCGATCATGATGTGGTTGCCCGCCAGTGCCCTCCAGCCGGCCGCAGCTCGCTTGCGCTGAGTAAGGCTATAGCTGATT